>JAEWZS010000229.1 GCA_023458355.1 Bacillota bacterium | reverse complement strand
TACGATATAATCGTTGAAAACGCTAAAAAGCTTGTTGCAAAGCGCGGCGATAAGGAATATTACATACGCGGCACGTTCACTTCACAAAACCTCGATTTTACAGAGGATGTAAAGCACATGGCAGAGCTCGGGTTCGACCGCGTATCCATAGAGCCTGTCGTACTCGGTGAGGACAGCCCATATGCTTTGAAGGACAGCGACCTAAACCGCATCTTATCCGAATACGATACCCTCGCAACCTATCTTTTCGAGCGAGAAAAAAGCGGGAAGCACATCGTGTTTTTCCATTTTATGATTGACCTCGGCAACGGCCCATGTCTTAAAAAGCGCATCACGGGGTGTGGTGCCGGCAGCGAGTATGTTGCCATAACGCCCGACGGGGATATCTGTCCCTGCCATCAGTTCGTTGGTGAAGAAAACTACAAGATGGGAAGCGTACTTTCCGACGCATTCAACAAGGATATGCAAAGAGAATTCCTGGACTGCAACATCCTGACCAAGGACGCCTGCAAAGCCTGCTGGGCAAAGTATTTTTGCAGCGGCGGCTGCGCTGCCAATGCCTATAAATACAACGGTTCCATCTACGAGCCCCATCAGATGACATGCGCGTTTGAAAAAAAGCGTGCTGAGTTGGCTATGTGTTTGTACGCAAGAAGGAAACAGATGTAAGCCTACACGACGGGAGACGCCGCAGCCACTTGGCCTGCGGGCCTTCGAAAGCCTTTGCCTTACGTTACATGTGCAATACGTAGGGGCGGATTCCATATCCACCCGCTTTACACGCAGAAAGGACCCCCAACGTGCTCCTCTTCGAACGCCGCACAAAGGAATTCGACATTCCCTCCGAACGCCCCGCGGGCGTTTCGGATGTGCTTGCCGCGCTTTTACATGCCCGCGGTGCGCACGATGCCGCTTCCATGGAGGCGTTTTTAAACCCATGCGATGCACCGCTTCTTGACCCGTATGTTATAAACGACATGGATAAGGCCGTTTCGCGTATCCGAGAAGCCATAAGCAACCATGAGCGCATTTGCGTCTACGGCGACTACGACGCTGACGGCGTTTGCGCCACGAGTATACTTTTTCTCTGTCTTAAAAAACTCGGCGCGGAGGTGTGCTTCCATATCCCAAACCGCCACAGCGAGGGTTACGGCATGAATTGTGATGCCGTAAAAAAGCTTGCGGATGACAATGTGAAGCTTATCATCACCGTTGATAACGGTGTAAAATCCGTAGAGGAAACGAAGCTTGCAAGTTCGCTTAACATGGATGTGATTGTAACCGACCACCACCGATGCGGTGACAGCATGCCTAAGTGTACAGCGCTTGTATGTACGGCTATTCCAGAAAGCCTTTGTATGGATTTAGAGCTATGCGGCGCGGGCATTGCGCTAAAGCTTGCACAGGCATTGACGGGCTTTGAGCCGGAGGAGGACCAACTTGTTTTAGCCGGTCTTGCGACCGTGGCGGATGTGGTTCCTCTTTTAGGGGAAAACCGTTCGCTCGTAGCGCACGCAATTCGCATCGTCAACAAGGGCGGCGGCCCTGTGGGGCTTCGTGCGCTTATGGAGGCGGCTAACGCAAAGCGTGCGGATGCACGCACGTTTGCATATCTTCTTGCACCAAGGCTTAATGCCGCAGGGCGGCTTGATGATGCAACACTGAGTGTGGAGCTTTTAACCTCTGCGGATGAAGATCACGCAAGAGGCATTGCTCAACAGCTCGATGCGTTAAATGCCAGGCGCAAAAAGGAAGAACAAAGCATAATGGAACTCGCCTGCGAAATGGCGGAAGGTATAAGCCTTACAACGAGGCGGGGCATTATTTTAAAAAGCGATACTTGGAACAGCGGAGTTGTGGGGATTGCTGCGGCGCGTATTGCCGAGAGGTATTACAGGCCTACGGTTTTATTTTCGGAGCGGGACGGGCTTCTCACGGGCAGCGCAAGAAGCATTCTGGGCGTAGATTTACACGCGGCGCTTAAGCGCTGCGAAAGCCTTTTTGTACGCTTTGGCGGACATGCGTATGCGGCAGGTGTCACCATGGAGGCAAAAAACCTTGCGGCGTTTGAGGAGGCGTTTGAAGAAGCGCTCCGAGAAACGGCTGATGACAGTTCGTTTTTGCCGAAAAAAAGCTATGAGCTTGAGATACCGTTTCGTGAGGTGAGCTTAAAACTCGCCAAGGAGATTGAGCGTCTCGAACCGTTTGGTGAAGGCAACGCCGAACCTCTTTTTCGGGTTGATAACATTCGGATCAGAAACCTTAAGCGCATCGGCAATGAAGGCGCGCATCTTAGCTTAACGGCGGAATATGAAGGTGCTTATGCAAACGCCGTAGGCTTTTTTATGGGCGACAAATTCTCCCTAGCGCTCGATGCGGATAAGGCGGACATACTGTTTACCCCTAAATCGGATGCGTTTTTTGGCGAGCCTGCACTGAAGCTTCATCTGTCGGAGCTTCGGCCGTCGCGTATTGAAAATGCGGAGACGTACATAGAGGCGCGAAGCGATAAATTTATAGATGCAATCTCGCGCAATGTTCGGTATAATAAGAATTGCGGTTTTCGGGTGCAGGTCGTGTCAAACGCGTTTGAGACGGCTGCAAACGAAGCGGTAAAACACTTTGCCGGTGTTGCGGCACTTTGTTTTACCCCGAAAGGTGCCGCCCATTTTCTGCGCTTTCTACATGAGCGTGATTTGCTCGATAGGTTTGATGCGCGTTTTATAACCCCCGATAAAAGTGCATGCGCCTACCACACGCTGCTATTAGCGCCCGATTTGACGCAAAGCGACTTAAGCCGCTACCAAAGCATCGTGGTATGCGACAGTCCTCTGTTCACCGGCATGCTTGCGAGATTAAACGAGCTTGCACCGAGCGCAAACATTTATGTTGCGCCGCCTGTAGTAGAGGATGTGGAGCAATTGCTTACATCCGTCCGTCTTGACCGCGGATTTATGGCTAAGGTATTCCGTGCATTTAAAGCAACGGATCGCGCATTTTATAACCGCAGCGCAGCACTAGATGCACTTTCAAGTGCAACGGGGGAGAGGCGCAGCAAATGCTCGCTTGCGCTCGATGTGATGCTGGAGCTCGATTTTGCATCGGAGAACAAGCTTGGCAATATCGAGCTTCGTAAAAATCCCAAGCCGCGCGAACTTATAGAGAGCGAAACATTTCAAGCAACAGAGGCAATTTTAGAAGATCATGAAGCCTACAAGGAGGAACTTGATCATGGAGCTTAAGGATACCATACGAAACATTCCCGATTTCCCGCAAAAGGGAATCCTTTTTCGCGATATCACGACATTGCTCAAGGATGCAGACGCCTACCATGAGCTTATCGAGCGTATTGTAAAAAGCCTTGAGGGCATTGAAGTGGACCTTGTGGTCGGCCCCGAGGCGCGCGGCTTCGTGATTGGCTCGGCACTTGCCTACGCATTGCACGCAGGCTTTGTACTTGCGCGCAAGCCCGGCAAGCTCCCTTATAAAACCAACCGTTACGAATACGGCCTAGAATACGGCGCGGATGTGCTTGAAATCCATACCGATGCCATACAGCCCGGCCAAAAAGTCGTGTTTGTGGACGACCTACTTGCCACAGGCGGCACGGCGCTAGCAACAATACGCCTTGTTGAGAAAGCCGGCGGAATAGTTGTCGCAGCACGTTTTGCTATAGAGCTTAGTGACCTAGACGGCCGCGACAAGCTCAAAGGCTATGATATCGCCACTGTCGTCGTATTTTAATTTAAAATTCAAAGCGGCGCGGAGCACCTTACCATATACCGCGCCGTTTTCATTTGCGCTTCGCTTTCGCAGAAATGGCTGCGGCCATTTCCGCGAGAAGGGTTTACACGGTTTTGCTGCGTCTGCGACGCGGCCGCAAAACCGCGACAGGAACGAAAACCTTCGGTTTTCATCCGTTTCGGCATACACGCTGCCGAAGCCGGAATAGAACATCCGGAGGGTCTCGACCCTCCGAACCACCCGTAGGGGCGGATATTATCCGCCCGCATACTCGGCAGCGCAACGCTGCCATACAATCCGTTTTTTCTGACGACATGCGCGTCGGAAAAAACACCTTGCACGGTTTGCGGCCGCGACTTTGTCGCAGTAAACCGCGATTACCCGCCGCAGCGAACTCGAAAAAGCGGCTTTGACGCTTTTTCGAAATGCCGGAGGCATTAAGGAGGTGAGCGCATGGATAAACTTATAGCGGCCTGTCAGGCCAAATTCACCGAGCCCGAAATGGTGCTTCTTCAAAAGGCCGCGGATTTTGCCCAAAAGGTGCATGCAAAGCAGCTTCGCGAAAGCGGGGAGCCGTATTATGTGCATCCGGAGGCCGTCGCGCTCATGCTTCTTGAAATGGGCATGGACAGCCATACCGTTATCGCAGGCCTTCTCCACGATGTGGTTGAGGATGGCGAAGGCGTTACGGTGGAGGGTGTTACAGCCATGTTCGGTGCCGATATCGGCGGCATGGTGGACGGGGTAACAAAGCTTACAAAAACCGGCAACCAGCAGATCGCAGCCAAGGAGGACCAGCAGGCCGAAAACCTTCGCAAGATGATGCTCGCCATCGCTAACGATGTGCGCGTGGTCATCATCAAGCTCACCGACCGCCTCCACAACATGCGCACACTCGGCTATTGCAACGACGAAAAACGCATCAGAAAAGCCAAGGAAACACTCGAGGTCTACGCTAGCCTCGCGCACCGCTTCGGTATGGGCGCGATGAAATGCGAGCTTGAGGATCTCTCCTTCCAATACATATGGCCCGATGAATTTGAAAGGTTAAAGGAAGCTATTGAGCCGCATCAGCGTGAGCGCATGCAAACGCTCAACGCAGCCGTCGAAGCCATTTCCAAAGCTTTAAAGGACGCGGGGATACAGGCGCAGATATCCGGCAGGCCGAAGCATCTTTACAGCATCTATAAAAAGCTTACCCGCCAAAACAAGCAACTCGAAGAGATTTATGACCTTATCGCCATCCGCGTAATCGTCAACACCGTGAGCGACTGTTACGCGGCGCTCGGCGTAATTCACTCCATTTGGAAGCCGTTACCGGGCAGGTTTAAAGACTATATCGCCATGCCTAAAACGAACATGTACCGCTCGCTTCACACCACACTGTTTAGCGACGAGGGCATGCCGTTTGAGGTGCAGATTCGGACTTCCGAAATGCACCGCACGGCGGAGTTCGGTATCGCGGCGCATTGGATGTACAAGGAAGGCCGTGCCAGCCAGAGCGAGCTTGACAGTAAGCTCACATGGCTTCGCGAAGCGCTCGACCTTGAAAATTATGCCGACAGTACACGCGAGTTTGCCGAAAGCCTCCGCAAGGATTTCTTCGGGGATTATGTGTACGTGCTTACACCGCGCGGGGAAATTGTAGACCTTCTGACGGGTTCTACACCGCTTGATTTTGCGTACCGCATCCACACAAACGTGGGCAACCGCGCGCAGCACGCTAAGGTCAACGGAGCCATCGTCCGGCTTGACTATAAGCTTAAAAACAACGATGTGGTCGAAATTGTAACCGCATCCACGGCGTCCCCGAGCCGCGATTGGCTGAAGATTGTAAAAACACAGCAAGCCAAGGCGAAGATACGCCAGTGGTTTAAAAAGGCCAACCGCGACGAAAACATCCAGCGCGGCCGCGAAATGCTCACAGAAGCTGCCAAGCGACAGGGCATACAGCTAAGCGACGTCACAAAGACCGAGTATTTCTCCGACATCCTCAAGCGCTTCAACATGGACGATACCGACGATGTGTACGCCGCCATAGGCTACGGCGGCATCACCACGGGACAGGTACTCCAAAAACTCGTTGAGCAGCATAAAAAGGATGAACGCCGCGCGGCGCTTCTTGAAAGGCTCGAGCATAAGGAAGAGCAGAAAAATGAGCGCGCGGGTCATACCCGCGGCATCATCGTAAAGGGCGAGCCCAACATGGTGGTGCGCTTTGCGCATTGCTGCAATCCGCTTCCCGGGGATAATATCATAGGCTATGTAACACGCGGCAGAGGCGTTTCCATTCACCGTGAAGACTGCACGAACGTTGCTGAACTAATGGCGGACGAAGGCCGTATCATAGATGTCGAATGGGCGCAGGACGCGAAATCCTCCTACACAGCGTCTATCCAAATCATTGCCAACGAACGCCCGGGCTTGCTCATGGATATTTCACAGCTATTGGTGAACCTTAACATCAGCATCAAGGCGATGACAGCCAAGACCGATAAAAATAATATCGTCACCACGCAGCTTTCCTTCGACGTCACGAGTACCGACCAGCTTGCGGTCATCATCAAGAATATGCGAAAGATTAAGTCGGTCACGGAAGTGTACCGCCTGAATGTGTAGATACTATAATGAGAGCTGTTGTACAAAGGGTTTCAAACGCATCCGTCACCGTGGAAGGCCGCGTGACAGGTAGTATTCAAAAAGGCTTTCTTGTGCTTTTGGGCATCGAAGAGGATGATACGGGAAAAGATCTTGACTATATCTTAGATAAACTTCTCGGCCTTCGTATATTTGAGGACGCAGATGGCAAGATGAACCTGTCTATTATGGATGTTGAAGGCCAAATACTCCTCGTTTCGCAGTTTACGCTTTTGGGCGATGCACGCCACGGCAGGAGGCCAAGCTTTATTCGCGCCGCACGTCCCGAAAAAGCGATACCGCTCTATGAGGAAGCAATTTTAAAACTTCGTCAAAGCATACGGGTTGAAACAGGCGAATTCGGCGCACACATGGATGTAGCGCTCGTCAACGACGGCCCTGTGACCATACTCCTTGAGAGCAGAAAGGCATTCTGATGCAATTATCCACCATCATTTCAGGTCCTTTGGCGACCAATACCTACGCTGTTTATGGGGCGAACGAGGGGGAGTGCTTCCTTGTTGATCCCGCAAACGCCAAAAAGGCGCTTGCGTTTTTAACCGAGCACAATTTAAAGCTCACGCATATACTCTTGACACATGGGCATTTTGACCATATTTTGGGCGTGGCGAACCTGAAAGAAGAAACAGGCGCGCAGGTGCTCATCAATAAATCCGATGCCGCGGCGCTTCATGACGATACGGAAAACCTGTCCACCATGACGAGCTATCCCGTGCGCAGCGTTCATGCCGACAGGCTTTTAAACGACGGCGAAGAGTTTGAAGCGGCAGGTTTTAAAGTGAAGGCAATTGCGACACCCGGCCATACAGAGGGTGGCATGTGCTATTTGCTTGAAAACGAGCGCGTGTTGTTTTCGGGCGATACGTTGTTTAAGTTAAGCGTTGGCCGAAGCGATCTCCCGGGCGGCAACCCGCAAGCGCTATACGATTCCATTTCAAATAAGCTCTTTACACTTGAAGGCGACTATGCCGTTTATCCCGGCCACGATAGCGCAACAACGCTCGATGATGAGCGAAAATTTAACCCCTATATGAAGCAGTTCAACCCGGAAACATGGTAAGTTTACTAACAAATACACCGCAGTTTGAGAACGATATCGCGGAGATACTTCGCTTGTTTCTCGATTTTGAAAAGCTGTCGCCCGCGACCCAATCGCTGTGCGACGGCGATGTTTTTGTGTCGGCAAATCTACTTGACGAAAACGGAGCATGGGCGGCAGAGGCAAGCTGCATACGCGTTTCTAAAGGAGAGTTTACCTGCCGCTATGAAAGCCCGTATCGGGGTGAAAGTGCTTTAGAGCAAAAGCGCTATCAAAAGCGTTCGGTTAAGATTGCCGTATTCCGCGCCATGGTCAAGGCATTCCCCGAAACGCATTTGCCTTGGGGCTCGCTTACGGGCATACGCCCCACGCGGCTTTTGCGCGAGCTAAACGAGAGCATGGGGGAAGAAAAAGCACAGCGCATGATGCTTTCAGACTTCGACGTTACAAAGGAAAAGCTTGCGCTCGCTGCGGAAATTTTAAAAGTGCAGGACGGGATGCGAAAGCTATCTTCTGAAAAGGAAACGGGGATATACATAGGCATACCGTTTTGTAAGACCCGCTGCCTTTATTGTTCATTTGCTTCCGAGGTGCGCAATGCTAAAACCGATATGGCTGCATACCTTGACGCGCTCAAAAAAGATATAGCCTTCGGCGCAAAGCTAATGCATGAAACCTCTCGTACTGTTCGCAGCATGTATATAGGCGGCGGCACGCCTACGGTATTGACCGCAGACGAACTTGACGGCCTTCTTGAATTTGCACTTAAAGCCTACGGCGGTTTCGGCCATGAGCTCACCGTGGAGGCGGGAAGGCCCGATACCATAGACAAAGAAAAACTTGAAGTGCTAAAGCGCCGTGGTGTAACACGCATTTCCATCAACCCTCAAAGCATGAACGATACAACATTAGCGCTCGTCGGCCGAAGCCATAGCGCGCAAGCGATTGAAAGAGCGTTTTTTATGGCGCGGCAAGCGGGCTTTTCAGAAATCAACATGGACGTTATCGCAGGCTTGCCCGGGGAAAACCTAAATGACTTTCAAAATACGCTAAACGCCATAAAAGCACTTTCTCCCGAAAACCTGACGGTGCATACACTTGCCATTAAGCGCTCGTCCCTTTTAAAAGGCAAGCTTTCCGAGTACCCACTCGCAAGTGCCGAAGTCGCCGATCAAATGGTGGACGCCGGCCGAGCATTGGCTTGCGAGCTTAAAATGCACCCGTACTACATGTACCGCCAGAAGTATATGCGCGGCAACCTCGAAAACGTGGGGTATGCAAAACCCGGTACCGAGTGCATTTACAATGTGGATATGATGGAAGAGACCATAAGTATACTCTCCCACGGCGCAAACGCCATGACCAAGCGCATATTCGACGCCGAAACCCGCGTGGAGCGCATCCCCGCACCCAAGGATATAAAGACCTATATCGACAAGCTCGATGTGCTTAACGGTGCCAAAAGGGAATTGTTTTTGGAAGATAGATAGTGTGTGGCGGCCTTCGGGTGTCGCTGTCGTAGGGGCGGATTCCATATCCGCCCGTTTTCTGCCCGTCATTATTCGTTGACGCAGGTTTTAGAAGCGGTCTACACGGATTATCGTTATCGTCGCAATACCCCATCCCACCGTTAATCATATAGACGGAGGCTGTACCATCGATCACCCTCACGGCATCATTGTATTCGGCGCTAGCGGTTCGGGCACGACTACGCGCGGACGCGAGCTTGCCTGCGTTCTTGGTTTTAAACATCTCGATATAGACGATTACTTTTGGCAAAAAACAGAGGTGCCTTTTACGGTCGCTCGCCCGCGGGAGGAACGTCAGGCGATGCTATTAATGGATTTACATAAATACCCTCGCTTTGTTTTGTCCGGCAGCGCTGTAAAGTGGGATGAGCCGCTTTTGCCGTTCCTCGACCTTGCCGTGTTCGTTTTAACCCCCACAGAAGTTCGCATAGAGCGCTTGCATAAGCGAGAGCGCGAAAGATTCAAAGACCGCATACTTGAAGGCGGCGACATGTACAACAACCACCTCGAATTCTTACAATGGGCAGAAGGCTATGATGCGGGCGATATAACCATGCGCTCCCGCGCCATGCACGAGCAATGGATGAATAATTGCCCGTGCCCCGTTGTGCGCGTGGATGGAACCGAAGATGCACGTGAAACAGCCGAATGCATTGCAAAGCAATTCTATACAAAGCCGAATGAACCTCTAAGGGTCACGATTTGTGAAGCCGGAGAGCTTTTAAAGTACCGCTTCGCTGTCATTTTTGCCAGAGACTACGGCAAATGGTTCTATTGCCGTCAAAAAGGCCGCGATACATGGGAAACAGCGGGCGGGCATTTGGAGAAGGGTGAAACCGCACTTGAATGCGCAAAACGCGAGCTTTATGAGGAAACGGGTGCAACGGAATTCTTTATCCACTCGGCGTTTGATTATGCCGTGCACCGAGAGACGGAGTTTAGCTACGGTCAGGTGTTCTATGCCGATATAAAAATGCTTGGAGCATTACCTCCTAATAGCGAAATGGCGGAGGTAAAGCCGTTTGAAACATTGCCCGATAAGCTGACCTATCCGGCGATTTTACCGTTGCTGTATAAAAAAATGCAGTCGTGGCTTGGGCTTGATAAGGTGAAGGATGAAATTTGGGATGTTCTCGATGAAAACAGAAATCCTTTAGGCCGCACGCACAGGCGCGGCGAGCCTATGCAAAAGGGCGAATATCATCTTGTTGTGCGGGCATGGATTGTGAATGAACAGGGAGAATTCCTCATTACTCGTAGGGCATTTAATAAGCTTGGCTATCCCGGTATGTGGGAGGTTCCTAGCGGAAGTGCGCTTACGAGCGAGGGTAGCCTTACTGCTGCAATCCGCGAGGCACAGGAGGAAGCAGGCATCACGTTGCTTCCTCAAAACGCTGAGCTTATTTCAACCTATCGGCGGGAGGTTTCTATTTTTGACAGCTGGCTTTTCCGCCAAGAATTCGATCTCGCAAATGTAGTTGTACAAGAAGGTGAAACAATCGACGCCCGTGCCGCTACATGGGATGAAATAGTCGCCATGATAGACCGCGGGGAGTTTATCGCACGGGATGTTTTCCCCGAGTTTGACTTGCTTCAAAGCATGTACCGCATTGACAAAGCCGCATGCGGACGTGTATAATCCATCAATAAACAGGCAATGAGCGGAAAAAGTACCGCGTGGACGCAAAAGAGAGCCGATGGCATAGCTGAGAGCCGCGGCGGCAGGGAAACGTGCGAAAAGACAACCGTGAGCCTCCGCGTGAAAGCGCGGACGTATGCCGGCGTTAACGGTATGAGTGGAGCCTTTTATAGGCTCAAGCAGGGTGGCACCGCGGGTTTCCCGTCCCTATGTGGACGCGAGGCCTTTTTTAATTTACGATGGTAGGGGCGGATAGTATCCGCCCGAACAGGAAACACGAATCGAAAGGGGTTCATCATGGCATCCTATCAGGCACCAAAGGGTACAAAGGACGTTTTGCCCGGCGAGAGCAAGGCATGGCAGTACATCGAAAGCATTGCGCGTTCTGTCTGCGAAAACTACGGTTTCCGTGAGGTGCGCACGCCCGTTTTTGAACATACGGAGCTTTTTTTACGCGGCGTAGGCGATACTACGGATATCGTGCAAAAGGAGATGTACACATTCCTCGATAAGGGCGGACGCTCCGTTACGCTAAAACCCGAGGGTACAGCGGGTGCTGCGCGGATGTTTTTAGAAAGCAGCCTTTATAACGAAGCGCAGCCGACTAAGCTGTATTATTTGTACTGCCCGGTGTTCCGCTACGATAAGCCGCAAGCCGGAAGATTACGCGAGCATCACCAGTTTGGCATTGAAGTTTACGGTGCACCAAAGGCGAGCGCGGATGCGGAATGCATATCCTTAGCGCTCGACATGCTCCATAAATCGGGCCTTAAAGGGTTGACGCTTTTTATCAACAGCATTGGTTGCCCCCAATGCCGCCCCGCATATAACGAAAAGCTCAAGGCATATTTCCGTGAGCATTACGACATGCTTTGTGAAACATGCAAAACGCGCCTTGAAAAAAATCCCTTGCGTATACTCGATTGCAAGGAGGAATCCTGCAAAAAGGTTGCCGCCAATGCACCGAGCATACTCGAGCATTTGTGCGATGAATGCCACGACCATTTTGAAGAGTTGAAATCCTGCCTGAATGCTACGGATGTCGCCTATACGGTCGATCCGTTCATCGTGCGCGGGCTTGATTATTACACCAAGACCGTATTTGAAATCGTCTCAGACGGCAACGGCTATACAGGTACCGTATGCGGCGGCGGAAGGTACGACGGGCTCATGGTGGATTTGGGCGGCCCGAAGATTAGCGGCATGGGCTTTGGCATGGGCATGGAAAGGCTTTTACTTGTGGCGCAGCTCCAAGGGGCGAATATGCCGCAGGATGAGCCTCCCGAGGTGTATGTGGCAGCGCTTGGCGAAGCGGCCCGAACAGCCGGTTTTAAGCTTGTGCAGCATTTAAGGCAAAGCGGCGTTAAGGCGGAGTTTGATCATGTGGGCAGAAGCTTTAAGGCGCAGTTTAAATATGCCGATAAAATTAACGCTCGTATCGTCGCCATACTCGGCGAGGATGAACTTAATAAAGGCATCGTGAAATTAAAACGCATGGCAGACGGCTTTGAAAGCGAAGCAAAGCTTGACGAAGTTGAAGCGGCGTTAAAAGAGATTATGCGGTAATTTTCGTAGGGGGCGGCGTACCCGACGCCCCGAGTAATTACCTCCACGAACCAACAAACCGTAGGGGCGGATAGCATCCGCCCGATCCCATAAATTTCCAAAAGAAAGCAGGTTTCTTTATGGCAGAACTATTGCAGGGTTGGAAGCGCAGCAGCTATTGCGCGAATGTTAAGGAAGAGGATGTAGGCAAAGAAATACTTCTGATGGGCTGGGCAGGCACATGGCGCAACCTTGGCGCGCTCATCTTCATCGGGCTTCGTGACCGCACGGGCGTGATGCAGGTAGTGTTTAATGAAAGCTTTACGCCGAAAAACGTGTTTGAGCTTGCAGAAACCATCAGGAGCGAGTATGTTGTAGCCGTTAAAGGCGTTCTCGCACGCCGTGCGCCCGATATGGTCAATAAAGACATGGCAACGGGCGAATACGAGCTCCAGGCTACGGATTTAAAAATTCTCTCCAAAGCACAGACACCGCCTATCTACATCGACGATAATCTCAACACGCAGGAACAGATACGCCTTAAATACCGCTATCTCGACCTTCGTCGTCCGTCCATCCAGAAAATACTCATGAAGCGCCACGAGATGATGCAGATTATCCGCGAGTATTATTCAAAAAACGGCTTTTTGGAGATTGAGACGCCTATTTTGTGCAAGTCTACGCCCGAAGGCGCACGCGACTACCTTGTACCAAGCCGTGTTCATCCGGGTAAATTCTATGCACTGCCGCAAAGCCCTCAGCAGTATAAGCAGCTTTTGATGCTTTCGGGCTTCGACCGCTACATGCAGATTGCCCGCTGCTTCCGCGATGAGGATTTGCGTGCGGATCGCCAGCCGGAATTTACGCAGATCGACCTTGAAATGTCGTTTGTGGATATGGACGACGTGCTTTCCGTAAACGAGGGCTTTATTCAGACGCTTTTGAAGAAGACGCTCGATGTAGACGTAAAGCTTCCGCTCCCGCGCATGACCTACAAGGAAGCTATGGAAACCTACGGCTCCGATAAACCGGACACCCGCTTTGGGCTTAAGTTTATCGACGTGAGCGACCTTGTAAAGGAAAGTGCCTTCTCCGTGTTTAAGGA
>JAEWZS010000228.1 GCA_023458355.1 Bacillota bacterium | reverse complement strand
CGCCCTCGATGGACGCCATGAGTGCGGTTTCCTCGCCGCAGACGAATGCGCCTGAGCCTAAGCGAAGATCGATATCAAAGCTGAATTTCGTGCCGAATATGTTCTTGCCTAAGAGACCGTATTCGCGCGCCTGGTCGATGGCGATGCGCAGTCTCTTGACGGCGATCGGGTATTCCGCGCGAACGTAAATATAGCCCTGCTGCGCACCGATGGCATAGCCTGCTATAGCCATAGCTTCAAGAACTGCATGAGGATCGCCTTCAAGAACACTGCGATCCATAAATGCACCGGGGTCGCCTTCGTCGGCGTTGCAGCAGACGTATTTTACGTCGTTGACGCTCGCCTTTGCAAACTGCCACTTAAGGCCGGTCGGGAAGCCTCCGCCCCCGCGCCCGCGAAGTCCGCTCTTTTTGATGATGTCAATCACATCGTCGGGTGTAAGCTCAAGTAGGCTTTTTTCAAGCGCCTTGTAACCATCAAAAGCGATGTATTCATCGATCCTTTCGGGGTCGATTACGCCGCAGTTGCGAAGCGCTACGCGCTTTTGCTTTTTAAAGAACTCCACCTCGTCGAGCGAACGGATGCTGTGATCTTCCGCAACGCTTTCCTTGTAAAGAAGATCCTGCACGATGCGGCCTTTTACAAGGTGCTCGCTTACGATACGGGATACATCATCTACCTTTACGTGGCTGTAGAAGGAACCCTCAGGGTATACAATGACTACAGGGCCGGTTTCGCAAAGGCCGAAACAGCCGGTGGGAACAATTTTTACTTCCTTATCAATACGGTTTTTGACGAGCTCTTCTTCGAACCTCTTAACGATACCGTGCGAGTTAGAGGACGAGCAGCCCGTTCCCGTGCATACGAGTACTTGCGAACGATAAAACTCCATTACGAGGGCCTCCCTTACCTGTTACCGGCTTCATAGAAGCCGATGGTATATTCATCCACGACGCGGTTGTTGACAATGTGCTCGGTCATGATTTTGCCCACCATGTCGGGCGTGACCTTTACATACGTCACCTTTTCCTCACCGGGCTTATATACTTCCACGATGGGCTCTAAGCGGCAAACGCCGATACAGCCCGTTTGTGCAACAACAACGTCCGACAGATTGCGCTTTGTCACCTCATCCATAAACGCTGCGAGCACCGGCCGTGCACCGGCCGCGATGCCGCAGGTTGCCATGCCGACAACAACGCGGGTACCGTTGTGCTCCTTGCGCAAATTGATGGTTTCAAGCGTCTTTTTGCGGATTGCTTCCAGCTCCTGAAGCGATTTCATACTTCCATTCCTCCGTTTACTTCTTCAATTCCCTCGGCAAGATAACCTTTGAGCCATTCCATTACCTCAGGCGTTTGGAAGGAGATTTCCTCCGAAAGCGCGAGGCGTATTTCACGCGTATCAAACACAAATTTCTTTTCGTTTCGCGCGTAGTTTAGAACAAAGTGCACCGTTTCGTTTATGGCGCATAATGTCAGCATGGTTTCTACCATGTCGCCAAGCGGTGGCCTGTCGATGTGATCGATAAGGTAACTGGCACCGATCGTAGTACCGACATTCAGCTCTGACCTCAGATAAAAACTCCCACCGCAGCCTTCCGCACCTTCCTTGAAAAAGGGGATGCCCAAGCCTACTTTTCGCGTGCCCCGCGAAGTGTAAAAAGGGCTTATCACGCGCTTTTGCGTTTCCTCATCCATGCCTTTGCCGTTGTCGGCAACGCTCACGGATAAGAGGTTGTTTTTATCGTCAATCCATACGGAAACCGTGATGAGACCGGCGCCTGCCGACAGCGAATTTTGCACGATGTCGAGCAGATGGAGCGCGATCTCTTTCATAATCATGGCTTACGTTCTTACGCTTCCTTGGCGCGGAAATGGTCGAGGATGCCGTGGACATCGGAAGCCACGAGCCTGCCGAAAACCTCGTCATTAATCATCATAGCGGGCGCCAAACCACAGCAGCCGATGCAGCGCGTAGCGTCGAGCGTGAATAATCCATCGGGCGTGGTTTGCCCGACATCTACCTTGAGCTCTTTTGAAAGCTCGTCGATCACAGCCTGCGAGCCGCGCACATAACATGCGGTACCCATGCAAAGGCCGATCTTATATTTACCTTTGGGTTGAAGGGTGAACAGCGAATAAAAAGTGGCAATACCATAGATTGTGCTGACGGATACGTCCGTTTTTTTAGATATATACTCCTGCACTTCGACATCGAGACAGCCTAAATACTCCTGCGCGTGTTGCATAATGGGAAGAAGCCCGCCCTGTTCGCCTTTCCATTTTTCAATAATCACGTCAAGCTTTTCGTATTGTTCCTTACGGGCGTTTTTTTCACCGGCCATTCTGAATTGAAACCCTCCTTGCGATATGCTGCCGATTCCAAACATAAATGCATCATCGCGGCGGTTTTACGCGCGGTATGGATACCGCATTCCGCCACTTGGGACGCATTTGTGTTCTCCATCGCTATAAACCCGAATGTGGCTCTTGCTTTGACAAAAATCCCACAATCGGCCTTTATGAGTTTAACATATTCCCCCCTAAAAAGAAAGAGGAACCGCCATAATAAAAGATAATATATCGTATCATGAATGAAATCCTGCATTTTAGGTGTGTCTAAAAATTGACAGGCCGTACTGAAAGAACAAGCAAAAGGCGGCCGAAGCCGCCTTTTATGGTGCTTTTTCATCCGTTTGATCCATCGAAAGATTTGTCTATCGTTTTCTGCTTTTTTCCCTTCGCGCGCGGTTTTTGTCGTTTGTCCTCCGTCCCCTTTGCGCTTCGGGAGCTTTTTCTTTACTTGGGGCTCTCCTCTGATCGCGCTCCGGCGGTACGAGTGCGTTTTTATGAAGGCCTATCAAGTCCTCGCGACCGGCTTTTATAAGCGCTTTTCTTGCCATTGCGCGGTGCTGCGGCATGAAATACTGCATAAGCGCGCGCTGCATGGCTTTTTCCTCATAGCTACGAGGTACATATACCTGCTCCATGGTGCGCGGATCAAGTCCTGTATAATACATACATGTCGAAAGCGTTCCGGGGGTAGGGTAAAAATCCTGCACCTGCTCGGGGCGCTGGCCGGTGCGTTTTAAAAATAAAGCCAGCTCTACGGCACTGTTTAAATCGCTCCCCGGGTGAGAACTCATAAAGTAGGGTACGATAAACTGCTCTTTACCTGCAGCACGGTTTAAGGCTTCGTATTTTTGTAAAAACCGCTCGTAGAGTGCGGCGGAAGGCTTGCCCATGAGCTTAAGCACCCTATCGTCCACATGCTCGGGTGCTACCTTGAGCTGCCCGCTCACATGGTAGGCGACGAGTTCGCGCAAAAAAGCATCGTTTTTATCGAGCATGGCATAATCGTAACGGACGCCTGAGCGCACGAACACGCGTTTTACACCCTCCACGTCGCGGAGTCTCTTTAGTAGTGCCACATAGTCCGAATGATCCGCATCCACACGCTTGCAGGCATTATAGCCCAGGCATTGCCGGTTTTTACACGCACCCTCTTTGAGCTGTCGCTCACATGCTGGGCGGCGGAAATTGGCCGTGGGGCCTCCTACGTCGTGGATGTAGCCCTTAAAATCAGGCTGTTTTGTTAGAAGCTTCGCTTCGGACACGAGCGAAGCATGAGACCTCGAGCGCACGATGCGCCCTTGATGGAATGTGAGCGCGCAAAACGAGCACGCGCCAAAGCAGCCACGGCAGGAAGCGAGCGAAAACTCTACCTCGTTTAATGCAGGGATATGCTCTTTATAGCTTGGGTGCGGTTTTCTTGTGTAAGGGAGCGCATACACATCATCGAGCTCACGCGATTCAAGCGGCATGGCGGGCGGATTCACCACCACAAAGTAGGAACCATGCGGCTGCACGAGACGCTTGCCACGCACAGGGTCCTGCTCCTCGTACTGGGTCAAAAAAGCATGAGCGTAGGCTATTTTATCGGAGTTGACCTCATCAAAGCTCTCGATAAGCTTATAGTCGTAAATATTCTCTAAGCTTTGTGTCTTAATGGCGGTACCGGCTACGTAGGTGATGTCGCGCGGCTTAAGCCCTGAGGAAAGCGCATCGGCCAGTTCCACGATGGGTCTCTCCCCCATGCCGTACACCAAAAAATCCGCAACGGCATCCACAAGCACGCTGCGGCGAACCTTATCATCCCAATAATCGTAATGCGCGAAGCGGCGAAGGCTTGCTTCAATGCCGCCTAAAATTATGGGAACACCTTTATACGCCTCTCGCGCACGATGGGCATATACTGTAGCCGCGCGATCGGGACGCGCGCCCGCCTTGCCCCCCGGGGTATAGGCATCGTCGCTGCGCTTTTTCTTGGATGATGTATAGTGGTTCACCATCGAGTCCATATTGCCCGAAGTAATCAAAAACGCGAGACGGGGTTTCCCTAAACGCCGAAATGCCTCAGCGCTGTGCCAATCCGGCTGGGCGATAATGCCAACCGTATAGCCGCGGCTTTCAAGCGTCCTCCCGATGATGGCGGGGCCGAAACTCGGATGGTCGATATAGGCATCGCCCGAGATCAATACAAAATCAAGCCTCCCGATCCCGCGCGCATCAAGTTCCGCGCGTGTCATGGGCAACGGCTGTGAAATTTCGAGTTTTTTATCGTTTTGTTCCATGGGGATACTTTAGCGCAAACGGATAAACAATGCAAGATAGTGTAGGGCGAGGGCTTGCCCCCACCCTACACTATGTGATCAGAGTTGGTAAATCCCAATCCCTCCTCATTTTTTTTACCTCTACCTCCACCTCATGCCTTTTTCCATCGTCAACGAGCGGGATCCTTACCTCGGTTTCTCCCGTTTCCTTCAACCTTACCGTAACGAAATACTCCGAACTCTTGAAACGGTAGGTGAACGAATACTCCTCCCATACAGTACAGGGGGATATTGTAAGCATATTCCCGCGCCGTTTGATGCCAAGTATGTGCGAAACACCCGCCACATACAACCACGATGCAGCACCCGTGTACCATGTCCAGCCCGCGCGGCCTGCAATCCTGCCCGTGGTGTATACATCCCCCGCCACCACATACGGCTCGGCTTTGTAGCGCCGCCGCTGCATTTCGCTGTTGCCGTGCTCCACGGGGTTAATCAATCGGAAAATTCGGTTGGCGAGCGCAGGATCATGGAGTTTGCAGGCTGCCACAACCGCCCAAGCGGCTGCATGCGTATACTGTCCTCCGTTCTCCCTTACCCCGGGGAGGTAGGCGCTTATGTAGCCCACCTGCTTCTCCGGGTGGTTAAAGGGAGGTGCTAACAGCTTATATACGCCGTTTTCCTCGTCTAAAAGCATCATCGTCGCCGCATCCGTTGCCGCACGCGCGTTTTGCATATTACAAATTGCAGCCCACGACTGGGATACACAGTCTATGGTGCACTGTTCGTTTTCGCGTGACCCGAGCGGCGTGCCGTCTGCAAAATATGCGCGACGATACCAGCCGCCGTCCCAGCCGTGCGTTTCCAAGTTTTCGCGAAGCTCTTTAGCCAAAGCTTCATACCGCTCGGCTCGCTTTTTTTCACCCTGTTTTACGCACACGGGCGAAAACCTTTCGAGTATATGCATCAAGAAAAACCCGAGCCATACACTTTCCCCGCCGTCACGGCCAACGAGATCCATTCCGTCGTTCCAGTCGCCGCCCCCCATAAATGGCAGTCCGTGTACCCCAAATTTGAGTGCGCTATCAATTGCCCGTACGCAATGCTCGTACATCGTACCTACAGTGTTTGAAGAAGGC
>JAEWZS010000227.1 GCA_023458355.1 Bacillota bacterium | reverse complement strand
AAAATAGAAAAAGACACGCATACCATGAACGAGTTTCAAAAAAAGCTTGCTTCCGATCTCGCGTTTATGGATTATGTGCCGATGCTGTTTATTTCCGCAAAGACCGGCCAGCGCGTTCCGAAGGTTCTAGAGACTGCAAAGATGGCATACGTGCAAAACTGCACCCGCATAAAGACCGGCACACTCAACGACGTTGTGGCCGAGGCTGTAAGCATGAATGAGCCCCCTTCGGACAAGGGGCGAAGGCTTAAGATTTATTATGCGACGCAAACGGGCATTAAGCCTCCCACTTTTGTTCTGTTTGTAAACGACCCCGATATTATGCACTTTTCCTATAAGCGGTATTTGGAAAACTACTTCCGCAAGTCGTTTGGATTTACCGCAACACCCCTGCGTATTTATGTAAGAAAGCGCGGAGAAAAAGAAGGCTTTTAGCTATGAAAGGTAATTAGGAGGCCCGTCTTGGAATTTAAACTCATTTATCTCGCCTGCATTTTAGCAGGTTATCTGATTGGCAATTTGCAGACTGCCGTGTTTTTAAGCAAATACCGCTACCATAATGATGTTCGCCAACATGGCAGCGGCAATGCCGGAACCACCAACATGCTTCGTGTATTCGGCATGAAGCCCGGCGTTTTTACGTTCCTGGGCGATTTTGCAAAAGGCATTCTCGCCATTCTCATCGGAAGGCTCCTAGCCGGTGAAACCGGTGCGTATATCGCGGGCTTTTTCGCAGTGATAGGTCACGACTTCCCTGCCATTTTCGGCTTCAAGGGCGGCAAAGGCGTTGCGACCTCCATGGGTATCGCTTGGATGATAGATCCTTTATTCGGTGCTGCAGCGACTGTAATCGGTTTTATCATCATCTACCTTTCGCAGATGGTTTCCTTGGGTTCGCTCGTTGGCTTCACATCGTTTGTGGTGCTGGTTGCGGTCTTTAGAGCGGACGAAACATTAAAGATTATCCTCGCGGCATCGCTTTTTGCGATGATGGTAATACGCCATATCGAGAACATATCGCGATTGATAAAAGGTACGGAGAGCAAGCTGTTTCAAGCGAAAAAACCGAAATCTAACAAGCATGATATTTCGAAAAATTAAAAAATAACACAAAATATCGGGCGCCTCGTGTAGAGGTGCCTTTTGTTATTGTGCGGGTAACTGAACCTTAAGCATGTTTTGATGATACATCACATATATATCTACTGTCGATTTGCCGAAGTTGGGAGGAGCGTCGAAATGGACAGGATGGAATTGTATCGAGATATTGCCCAGAGGACGGACGGAGATATCTACATGGGTGTGGTCGGGCCTGTACGAACGGGTAAGTCCACATTCATCAAGCGGTTTATGGACCTCATGGTGCTACCCGGCATGAAGAATGAGTTCGCTAAAACGCGGCTCACGGACGAATTGCCGCAAAGCGGCTCCGGGCGTACCATAATGACCACGCAGCCCAAATTCGTTCCTAACGAGGCGGCGGAACTCTTGCTCGACGAGAGCATGAACGTTCGCGTCCGCATGGTAGACTGCGTAGGCTATATGGTACCCGGCGCAACCGGCCATGAGGAAAACGATGCACCACGCATGGTGCGCACACCTTGGTTCGATTACGACATTCCCTTTGAGGACGCAGCCGAGATCGGTACCCGCAAGGTCATTACCGACCATTCCACCATCGGACTCGTCGTGACGACCGATGGCAGCATCACGCAGATTCCCCGCGAAAACTATGTGGAAGCCGAGGAACGCGTAGTAAAAGAGCTCAAGGAGCAAGGGAAGCCTTTTGTACTCATCATCAACAGCACGCGCCCAAACAGCGAGGAAACAAGGGATCTAAGTGAAGCGCTCTCCAACAAATACGGCACTCCTGCGTGCACCATGGACGTTCTCAATATGAATACGCAGGAGATTTACAATCTTCTCGAAAAGGTGCTCATGGAGTTCCCGATCCGCATGCTTCACATCTGTGTACCCGCTTGGGTGAGCGCGCTTGGGACGGAGCATTGGCTTGTTAAGAGCATTCTCGACCCCATGGCAGAGCCGCTAGATAACCTTTATCGAATGCGCGACTATGAGGGTATCGTTCCGGCACTCCAAAACATAGAGGGCTTTGAACCGGCAAATATCCGCTCTGTATCGCCCGGTTCAGGCATCGTGGAACTGGAGTTAAGGCCGGAGAACAGCATGTTCTACCGCATTCTTGGCGAAGAATGCGGCTGTGAGATTGAAGACGACGCACATCTTTTCTCCGCCATCAAGAGTTTTGTCATGGCGAAAAAGGAATACGATCATCTCAGTGCTGCGCTCGATTCAGCACATCGAACCGGCTACGGTATGGTTCCCCCTATTATGGATGAGATGGTGCTTGAGGAACCGGAGATCGTCCAGCACGGAAGCCGCTTTGGCGTAAAGCTTCGGGCACGCGCCTCGGGACTGCATATCATCCGCGTGGATATTGCGTCCGAGGTATCACCGCTTGTAGGCACGGCGGAACAGTCAGAGGAGTTCATGAATTATCTCGTGAACACATTTGAAAACCAGCCTACAAAAATATGGCAGACAAACATTTTCGGCAAACCCCTTTACGACATGGTGCGCGAATCTATGGTTGGCAAGGTAAACCGTCTGCCCGACGAGGTGCAGCAAAAGCTTCAGGAGACATTGCAGCGCATGGTGAATGAGGGCTGTAACGGGCTTATTTGTATACTCCTATAGCCTAGATAAGTATAAAAACGGAAAGGCTTGTTGTCTTAAAGCGACAATAGGCCTTTCTGCTTCGTTTGTTTCATAGTATGATATTTCTACCTACATAAGAGAGGAACTGCCATGGAGAACGAACTTAAACGCTGTGGCTGGGCAAAAAGCGACCTGGAAAAAGAATATCATGACAACGTATGGGGTAAGCCCATACACGATGACCATGCACTTTTCAAAAAATTGATTCTCGACGGTCAGCAGGCAGGACTTAGTTGGAGCATCATACTCAAAAAGATGGATGGCCTATGTGCCGCCTACGACGATTTTAATCCGTGTCTTCTCGTACATTACGACACGGATAAAATAGACGCCCTATTGCACGACGACCGGATCATCAGAAACCGCGCTAAAATTAACGCAGCCGTGCATAACGCCAAATGCTATGATATACTCTGCGAGAAATTTGGCTCCCTCAATACCTTTTTATGGCATTATGTAGATGGAAAAACCATTGTGAACCATTGGAAGGATCTTAAAGAAATACCCGCCACCTCCCCTATCTCCGATTTGATCGGCCGCGACTTAAAAAAGCTCGGCTTTAAATTTGTGGGCAGCACGATCGTTTACGCCTTCATGCAGGCGATAGGCATGGTAAACGATCATTTAATCGATTGTTCATTTCGTTGATGATTTCGCCTAAAGCAAATAAAAATGAGTTCCCGTTGGGAACTCATTTTTATTTGGTCTGGGTGAGAAGATTTGAACTTCCGGCCTCTTGAACCCCATTCAAGCACGCTACCAAACTGCGCCACACCCAGATGATTGTCTCGACCTTTGATATGTTAACACCGCTGAGGTAGGATTGTCAAGATTTTTGGAAACTCATTTTATTTACTTTAAGCGAAAACCTGAACTTTCATCCTTATAAAATCTCATCGGGGTTGATTTCGACTTACACAGGCGTCTGGACAACATTCGGCAAACTATGATACACTCTTTTCGCTTTTTAAGTTTGTTGGAGGTAAACATGAAGTCCTGGAAGAAAACGGTCGCTTTGTTCCTCGTTGGACAAATGATTTCCTTGTTCGGTTCTTCACTGGTGCAATATGCGCTCATGTGGAACGTAACGCTCAAGACGCAATCGGGGACAATGATGACGATCGCCATTCTCTGCGGTTTTCTACCGATGTTTTTCCTGACGCCCTTTGCCGGCGTCTGGGCTGACCGCTACCCGCGCAAGCGGCTCATCATCCTGGCCGATGGCATGATAGCCCTGGCCACGGTGCTATTAATGGTGCTAATGCTCTTAGGGCGCAGTGAACTATGGCTCATCTTTACCTTCATGGCGGTACGGGCGTTGAGCTCGGCGGTGCACGGCCCGGCAATCAGCGCGGTATTGCCGCAGATCGTGCCACAGAAGAATCTCACCCAGGTTTCCGGCATCAACGGCAGTGTGCAGTCGGCAGTGATGCTCATCTCACCCATGGTGAGTGCAGTGCTTCTTTCCTTCTCCAGCATGCCCATCATTCTTTTGATCGATGTCATCACGGCAATTATCGCCATCGCAATGCTGCTGCTGTTCATTCCGATTCCCGTTCATGAGAAGGCCCAGACACAGAAGGCAGGCGGTTACTTCGCAGACCTGAAGGCCGGCTTTGCGTACATCGGCAGCCACCGCTATCTGGTACTTTTCTTCCTAATGTGCCTAGGATTCATGGTGATGGCAGCCCCGGTTGCCTTTCTCACGCCGCTGCAGGTGACCCGCTCCTTTGGCGGGGATTATTGGCGTTTGACGGCCATCGAGGTTGCCTTTTCAGCCGGTATGATGGCAGGCGGTGTGCTTATCGCTGCCTGGGGCGGTTTCCGCAACCGCATGCACACGATGGTGATGGCCAACATCATCATCGGGCTGTGTACGGTCGCGCTAGGGGTTATACCAAATTTCTGGGTTTATCTGGCCTTCATGGTGGTTACCGGCCTGTCCATGCCCATATTCAACACGCCATCGAGTGTTCTCATACAGCAGCGGGTAGACGGTGACTTTCTCGGCCGCGTCTTCGGCGTGATGACGATGATCGGCTCAGTTGGCATGCCGTTGAGCATGCTGGTGTTCGGACCACTGGCCGACGTCGTACCGATCGAGTGGCTGCTGCAGGGGACCGGAGCTGCCATCATGGTGATTGGTTTGCTGCCCCTCTTGAGCCGCACGATGCTGGCTGCCGGAGAACCTATATGAGCGAATAGATAGGCTGCATATATTTCGTCAATACTTTCCAAATAAGAAATGAGTTCCCAACGGGAACTCATCTTTATTTGCTTAAAACGAATTTTTGAAGTCAGCTCAAAAAGAGATTCAATGAACCTTGTCAAATTGACCTTGGGCATACTTAATGCCGCTTGGCAACAGTTTCACCCTATCCCCACCAAACTCGACAAAAGCAAAGTCTTGTAAACTCTCCAGATGAGATTTGACCTCGCTTTCAGGTAAATCGGCTCCTTTAACGACAGATTGTAAACTGCAGCTGTCTGCGTCAAAACTCAGACCGCCTTTACCGGTTTCTTTCCAGTTGTTATATAAAGTCCTGATTATCTTTAAGTCCGGTTCCTGTATTTGATCAACAATATGCATTATCCCACACCTTTCACGAATCAACTAAGTTTTATTATCCGAGCCTTATCTAGTCTGTTATGCTCAGGCATTCTTTATTCCGATGGCGAACTTTAATAATCGGAGCTGTGCGAAAAGATTTGATATTGCCTTGCCTATTTGGTTTTGTAAATTCGATCACGTCATGTAAAATACTTGATTTCTGCTTTAGGAAACCTTGCAGTAATTAAGGATGATAAATATTCTTTCAAATATTGCGCTTGCTCTTTCGGATACACAAATTTATATCTTCCGAATCTTCCCCACTTAAGAATCCTGTTTTCTTCTTCCATATTGAGCTTTGTATTAGGGAATCTTTGAACTATCAGTTCTTTAGCGGCAGATGTAAATCTATGTTGGATTAACTCAAACGTTAACTCTTGCCTATAAAGCTCGGGGGCCATACGCTCTTTTAATTTATCGAACAGTTCTTCATAATCTTTTTTCCAGTTATCATATACCATAATCGGTGCAACTATAAACCCAATCGGATAACCCGCATCTGCAAGTTTAATGACTGCTTCAATTCTTTCGTCTAAGCTACCTGTATTGTGTTCAAAGCGGTCAACTACATAACTCGAATTTATACTGACTCTGAATTGTGTATGTTTGTTGTGCTTAATGTTCAAAAGAGTATCTATAGTATTGTATTTGGTCACTACCCGAAGCCTGCCGTTTTCAAGGCAGGAGAAAAACTCGATGGTTTTTGCGAGACTTCCTGTAATATGTTCTAAGGCTAACGGATCTCCTAAGCTTGCTGACTCAAAGGTTGTAACTGCACCTTCATTCTGTTTTATATAATCCCTAATAACATCAAAAATATCTTCAAGGTTCACATAAACCTTTATATATGGTTTGCTGCCTTGCGTTGTCTGAAGATAACAATATTCACAACTTCCGGGACAATTGCTTACAAGAGAAAACTGATAATCGGCGGAAGGCCTACATGCATCAAGCGTTTTGCTTTTGTTGGTCGTAACTAGTACGGTTCTCTTAGAATTAGCATATTTCTCTGCAGGTGAATTTCCCGAAATGAAGCGAGCCGCGTCCCTCGCAGGCGCTATCATTATTTCAGCGGATATGGTTTTTAAATAATTATAAATTTCCTTTCCTAACTTATATTCAAGACTCGATGGTTCAAATATGACGAGTTGTGGCATAAAAAGCTTCATTCATTCACCTATTCTTATTCCTTTTACCGGGTTATGTTCTCGCCTATCCTTTATCTATTGTATAGACTGCCCATATACAGGAGGAAATATTATTTGATGTCTCGATTGTATCGGCTTCACGGATAATGTGATAACCGGTTCCGTCAAATTACAAATTTATATTGCGTAAGTATTTTCCCATTCATTTATACGCATACTATCATACGGAGGATGGCCTAATGCGTCGATTGATTTCAACTATACTTTTCTTGGTCGTTTGTTTTTCTTTTTTCCCGTCTACAGCATTATCTGCTGAAGAAACACTGCCCTCCGGTATCCCCGATACTAAAATCGGAGGTAAGATTGATGCCTATATCCGAGCTAACAAAGAAACGACTGCCGGCGTATCGATTGCTGTATTCAGGAACCAAAAAACGATCTACAGAACTGCATACGGTTATGCGAATATTGAAAATCAAGTAATAGTAGATGATGAAACGGTTTATGAGTGGGGGTCGGCATCCAAGCTGCTTGTATGGGTAAGTATCATGCAGCTTTGGGAACTGGGACAAATCAGCTTTGATACGGATATCAAAGAATATCTGCCGGATGGCTTTTTAACAAAACTAAAGTATGATGCGCCTATCACCGTGCTGAACTTGATGAATCATAATGCCGGCTGGCAAGATACCGTTTTCCAGTTGCGCGCTATGGACGCCGAAAGCCTCTTGCCTTTAGATGAAGCATTAAAAGCAACCGAACCACGCCAGGTTTATGAGCCCGGTACGGTATGTGCCTATTCCAATTGGGGTGCCGCACTGGCGGGCTACATAGTAGAACGCATAAGCGGGCAGCCGTTTCCCGAATACGTGCATGAGAATATTTTTAGACCGTTGGGTATGGACCACAGCGCACTGTTGCCGACATATTCCGATAACCCTTGGGTACTCTCAAAGCTGCAGGAGGCTGAAGGCTATACTGAAAATTTGCAGCCTATTGGGGACGGACTGTTTTACATCAACCTTTATCCCGCAGGTTCGACGGCCGGGACGCTTGAGGACTTTCTAACATTTGCAAAAGCGTTTGTTCCTAATAACGGTGCAGCGACAGCGTTGTTTAATAAAAGCGATACACTTGCTATAATGTTCTCGCCCTCTTTAAGCTATAATGGTACGGATATTGACTATATTTGCCATGGATTGTGGTCTTATGAATTCAATGTGCAAACGCTTGGTCACGCCGGATACACTGAAATGTATTCTTCGCACTTTCTGATAGACCGCCGTTCAGGTGTTGGTATGGTAATCATGACGAACCAAGTCGGAGAAACCGTATACAATTATGGGCTTCCCTCAATGGTATTCGGGGAGGTGGCGCGAATGGCATCGGAGAGCATAAAGAACGACATTTCACAAAAGGCAGGACTGTATTACTCCACAAAAACAATACGTACGGGTATCGGAAAAATGTACACAGTGCTTGGTCTGCGACCATTTTTAAGCGATGGTGACGGTGGTCTGAAAGCCTCCTTGTTCGGAGCATTTGAATTTAATCTCAGACCGGTATCGCCAAACGCATCACGCCTCACACAACGGGCTGGGATAAGGGATATAGATTTGACTGCACGATTCTCAGATAACGGCGGAACAGTGGCGATATCGTCCCCCTACGAAAATATGCTTCAAGCAGATACTGATGTATGGGTTTGTACCGTTGCCGCACTATTGCTCCTTGTTGCAGTGGTGTGGAGTGCGGTTGTTCTGATATTCAACTTCCTACGGTTTATCTTTCTTAAGCTTAAAAAACAAGGCAGAAATATAGACACCTTCAAAAAGTATCAGATTATGCTTTGCACTGCCATACTTTTGTTGGTTGTTAATATTTCAAGCGTCGCGGAAATCATGCTTTCGTCTAAAGGCACGCCCACCATGTTAACGCCAAATATAGCAGCAAGCATTGTCTTGGGTACAGTGCCTTTCGCCTATTTGACACTCCTCTTGCTGCAATGGCGTAAGCTCACTTGCAGTAAAATGCAAAAATCAACGTACCTAATAACATCATTTATGGGCGCTGCTATAACGTTTACAATCTTGGCGCTTGAAATGTACAAACTATAAGAAGCTTTTTCGATATTTATATATACCCATTATAGCCAATAAAAAAGGTCTCGCAATAAGAGCCCCTTTTTTAATCTTCTTTAGGATCGAAATAAACCGTTTCACTTGGGCTGCATACATACCCCGGCGTCAGGTATAGAAAGCTTTTATTTTTTTCTCATATTCTTGATAGAATGGAAGTCTGACATTAGAACAAGATTCCATTTCTTTGTAAAGCTTATGAGAGATCTGCTTGGAATTTCGCCCTGCCGCATCCATAACCATCGTGAGGGTGCATGTACTTATAACATCCTTCATCAAAAGCATTATCTTAGTATCGGCTTCCTCCGGGCTATTTACTTTTAATATGTAAGAGACAAGTTGCCTGACTTCATCATCGATCAGGTCGTTATCATTTTTGACGCTGAATAGGGTTTGGTGATTCTCATTTTTGTCGGCCTTGGCATCTTGTAGGTCATCAAGAAGCTGCAGAAAAGCCCCGTATGCAAAAGCAAAGTGCATTTCGTTTATGTTCAGCTTCCCCTTAACCAGAAAAGCATCCGCAAGCACAGAGGTACCGCCTTTAAAAAAGCTTATCGGCAGGATTTTCTCGCAAGTTAACGACTCATTTCCATCCTGTTTCATACTTTCGACCTGGGCTTTTTGAATAAGCATGAGGCTATCATAAACTTCAGGATAGACATCTCGATTATATTGGCTCTCAATTTGATTGATCAGAGAAAACACCTTTTCTTCCATGAAGTTATTCGGTGCTAATTTCTCTCCTTCTAATACTTTTGTCAACCGAACATTGAAATGAATTTTATCATCTACAGGAACTTCCGGATTGTCCAAAAAATTATCCGTGTAGGGATACAGCATGCTGTAAGCATAAATGGAAGGCGTTAATTCAAGAGGCAAATCATAAGAAATTTGAAGGCTGTTCATAATCCAAACATTGCGTAAAGCTTGGAATATTTCTTGCGTCTCTAATTGAGATTCCTCTTTTTTCGCACGTGAGATGAACTCCTCGGCTACTTTAAGATACCCTTGTTCCAAAAAAAACTCTAAAAAAGGTTTATTAAAAAAGAGTTTTCGCATATCAGCTTCCAACAGAAAATCAGTTACTATGCATTTTACTTTTTCTACTTCAGGTGAACGAAAATCCGCATTCGAGTTTAGATTTTGCTGGAGATTTGCTTTGTAAGGGTCTAAATCCTTAATAAGTTTTTCGGATAGTGTTTTGATTTTTCGTTCATTCCAAATTTTTTTAATATACGATACTTTCCTAATTTTCTTAAAATAGGATGTATCAATATCCGAATAGTCATGTATTGCACGGTTAATAAGAACTTCTATCGGTAACTTAATTCTATCCTGCGAAACATCTCTCATATGAACCTGCCATTTTTTTATGATGCTATATAGTAGAAATACATCTATGAATCCAATAATTATTATATCATACACAGTAATTATGTGGGGCATTTTTCGCAATGATCCCCTTTGAGGTTTGACACCTTAATATTCAGATGCCTGAGTAAGTTTAAAACGATCGTTCATAGGCAGCGCATTGTATGATACGGCTGTATCTAGAGCTTCCCCGCTGCAACATCTTAAGTCTGTAAGCCGTCCAAAGAAAAATCGCATGATTGTAACAAAGAGTGTTCAAACTAAAAAAGGTCTGCATAACGACTTCAACAGAAGGCCCTAAGAAGGCTCGAGTTTTATGAATGATAAAGATTATATATATCTCGAAATACATGCAAGGTAAAGGAGTACAAAATGGTGGATAAAATCTACAAAAAATTGTTTGAGCCTACGAAGATAGGCAATATGACCTTACAGAACCGGTTTGTCATGGCGCCGATGACAACCATGTCCAACATCACTTATTCTATCGATGATAAGTTGACGGATTATTATGAAGCACGCGCTAAGGGAGGCGTGGGATTAATCATCACGGAAACGCAGGTCGTAAGTACGATTGACCCTTCGTTTGCTGTTGCAGTCCATGCGGGCACGTTATTACAAAAAAGGCAATGGCATAGCTTTGTGACGCGGCTTAAGGGGTATGGCAGTAAGATCTGTATACAGCTCGGATGCGGTGCAGGCAGAAACGGGTATATTCCCGGTGCAAAAATGGTATCTGCTTCGGAAGTACCGCTTTTTGCCGATCCTTCACAAACAACACGCGCATTGACGGTTGAAGAGATTCAAGAGATGGTGAAATCGTTTGGAAGCGCCGCATCTATGGCAAAGGAAGTGGGTTTTGATTGTGTGGAAATTCACGCACATACCGGCTACCTGCTCGATGAGTTTATATCGGAATGCTGGAATCACCGAACTGACGAGTATGGCGGAAGCTTCGAAAACCGCATGCGCTTTCCGATTGAAATCATATCGGAAATCCGCCAAAATGTTGGCCCGGAATTTCCTATATTGATTCGCGTAACGTTGCAGCATGAGTTTCCGGGTGGCCGTATACTGGATGAAGGTTTAAAGATTATTCAAGCGTTGGATAAGGCAGGTATCGACGCATTTGATGTTGACGCGGGCAGCTATGAAGCGATGGAATGGATATTCCCGCCGACATATTATGGAGACGCATGCATGGCCGACATCGCAAAAGCCGCTAAAACGGTTACCAACAAGCCTGTTATGATCACAGGGAATTTTACGCCGCAAACTGCCGCCGATAGCGTTAACAAAGGCATAACTGACTATGTCCTTGTGGGACGCGGGCTGATAGCAGACCCCGACTTTGTCAATAAAATACGGGATGGTAACGTATCGGATATTTGCCCTTGTATCCGCTGCAATGAGTATTGCATAGGTAACGCACTGGAAGGCCTTCCAATTTCCTGCTCCGTGAACACGCGTGCCGGGGAAGAAAGGCAGTTCGCCATTTATAAAACCGAACACCCAAAAAAGGTCGTGGTGGTAGGCGGCGGTCCTGCAGGACTTGAAGCGGCTAGGGTTGCGGCTCTTAAGGGGCATAAAGTAAAGCTGTTTGAAAAAAGCAATGTGTTAGGAGGTCAGATTGCAGCTGCAGCAACCCCTCCATTTAAGAAACAGCTTAAGGAGCATCTGGAATATCAGGTGCGGCAGGTAAAGCAGCTCAATGTGGACATCCGTTACAAATCAGAAATTGCTCCGAATTCGCCGGAACTCAAAGGAGCAGATACGATCATCATAGCGATTGGGGCTGTAGCCAATATCCCTAAAATTGCCGGAATCGATAACAACAATGTGATAGAGGTGATCGACGCTCATGGTAAGCGCCACAAAGATATTGGAGACAGCGTAATTGTAGCAGGCGGCGGATTGTCGGGCTGCGATTGTGCGCTGGAGCTCGCGATGGAAGGTAAAAAGGTCACTATTGTAGAGATGTTGGACGATGTTGCAACAAACACGAATATGGTTAATAAAATGGCGCTTATGAAAAAACTTTCCGAATACAATGTAACCATATTGACCGGCCATAGAGTTCTCGAGTTTAAAAAGGATGGCGTTACGGTGGAAGATAAGTCCGGAATAAAGAAGACATTATCGTCCGATACCGTTATTATTGCCTTCGGCACCCGTCCCTGCCGCAATGAAGCTGAAAGCATATTCTTTAGCCATCCCCATGCCAAAATCGTCGGAGATTGCTCTATAATAGGTCAGGTGGGCGAAGCGGTTCGTTCCGGTTATCTGGCTGCATGGTCAATCGAGTAATGGTATAAGTAAACCCCGGAAATGCATCAGCGCCGATGCTTCCGGGGCTTTTTTCCATGAATATGCCTTCATCTTTTTCACGTTTGCGTTCTATATACCAGAATTCCGATATTTTCCATTATTGCACAACCATACTTATTGGTATAAAATGAAACAGTATACTAATTTACTGCATGGGGGAAACAATATGAAGAAGTTATTCAAATCTGTTCCATTGTTTCTTGTTGCCTTGATGATTTTGGTTTGTGCTTTGGCTGCATGTAAAGGTAAGGATATCTCCGCAAAAGTAAAATCCGCGGAAGAGAAAGTTGATGCTATAGCTCCCGCATTGCCTACCTCGGATATTGCAACGCCTGCCCCTACACTCTCGCCGGCCCCTACCCCGTCGCCAACTCCTACCCCGTCGCCGACACCCGTGGAAAGTACATTCATAATGGGTTCCGTAAGCGATGGAGTTTATACAAACAACTTTTTTAAAATCGGCTGTAAATTGGACAACAGCTGGACATATTTCAACGATGAACAGCTTCTAGAGCTAAGCGGAATCACTGCGAATGCCATCGGAGACGAGGAGATTTCTGAAATGTTTCAAGAATCGGTGGACAGAGGTAAAACCATTAACGATATGTTTGCCGTTTCATCCGACAGACTAGCAAATATCAATGTTGCGTTACAAAACCTCGGCGTCGTATTCGGCATGGCCCTAGGTGACGACATGTTACTGGATATTGTTGTGGATTCTCTTCCGAAGATGCTGGAATCCTCTGGCATCGAAAATCTTGCCATTGAAAAAAGTTCTGTCGCGTTTGCCGGAACTTCAAGGCCTGCTATAACCGTGACCGGTGAAATTTCGGGGATCCCTATATATGAATCTATTATCTGCATAAAGAATGGGAACTATATGGCACTTATTGGGCTAACAACCTTTTACGAAAACATTACCGAACAACTAGCCGGTCTATTTTACAGTATCGGATAATACAATACTCCTAAACGAACTATTTGGTAAGCTAGAAGAGTAACACGTCCTTCGGCTTTTTTACAGTCAGAAACTATTCTATAATTGCATATAGTATATCACTTTAAGGGAAATAACTATGACCAACAGGGACATCCTCCAAACAGCCATGCGCCAGTCGGCCATCGATCTCAACTGCTATCCCGATGATTTTTTGCAGTACACTCCTAAAATAGTTTTCTCCGTACCGCACCTCGAAGCGTGTAAATACCTTGGTCTGTCTTTTTCATGTAACATAGTATCCTACGGAAACAATGTCGTAGCTTCGGTCAATGAACAGACAGCCGAAATTACACGCGCTTATATCGAAAAGTATTCTGTAGAGCATTGCTTTGAATCGCCTAACCTCCATGTGCTCAACGATGCGCTGCAAGCCCTTAACTACCGCATATGCTATATGGCGGAATATTTCCTGCCCAATATTGACAGGCTTCGCCCTCTCCCCTGTGATTTTAGCATATAGCTCCTCACGCAGGCGGATTTTATCGAGCTTTATACGCCGCAATGGAGCAACGCGTTATGTGAAAGGCGTAAGAACCTCGACGTTCTTGCTGCAGCTGCTTATGACGGCGAAACGCTCATTGGCATGGCAGGTTGCAGCGCGGACTGTGAAACCATGTGGCAAATCGGTGTGGATGTATTGCCGCAATTTCGGCAGCTCGGTATCGCCTCCGCACTTACAAGCCGACTTGCTGTTGAGATTCTCGACCGTGGCAAAGTACCATTCTATTGCGCAGCATGGTCGAATATCAAGTCCGTCCGTAACGCCGTTAGGAGCGGATTCCTTCCAACATGGGTAGAAATGACCGCTAAGGATGCGGACTTCGTAAAAGATGCAAACCGGTAACTGTTCTTTTTCCAATAACCCGCAAAGCTTGTCTTTGCGGGTATTCTTTATGAGAGGCATTCAGAGACCATATTTTTTTCATTTCTTTCGTCTTGTTTCACATTAAGTTCACTTCTTGCTATTGCGTAGATACATAAATCGAACTAGAATTGTTAAGTGCTTAATATTTTATAGCATAAAGTATTTTAAGGTGAGGATAATGAAAACTCTGCACGAGGAATTGATGCACGCGGCAATGCGTTTTAAAAAGCAGCATATTCCCTTTCCACCCGAACTCAACATACGAAAGAGCGAGTTTTTCGTGTTGAGCCAAATCAAGGGCGGTCCATATTGCGGCAGGAATCATGCATCGGTCTCCGAAATTCAAAATCGTTTGGATTTTTCTATGCCGGCGATTTCCCAGATATTGAGTGCGCTCGAAAGCAAGGGTTTGGTTGTACGAGAAACTGATAAATCGGACCGCCGTAAGGTCATGGTCAATTTGACAACAAAAGGGACTGAAGCACTCGAAAGCGCAAAAGCGCATATCTACGAGTTGATGGAGGAATGTATACGCCGCTTCGGCGAAGAGAATTCCTTAAAGCTAATCGAGCTCGTCAACAGGCTTTCGGATGTTACGGATGAAATCATGCGTGAAAGCGCTGAAAAAGCTTTGGAAGGAGAACCTAGAACTTGAAGAGGATACTCCGTTATCTTACTCCTTTTCTCGGGGGGTTTCTAATAGCGCTCGTTTTGCTTTTTAGCCAAGCGATGGCGGATTTAAACCTGCCCAATTACATGTCCAACATCGTCAACGTTGGTATACAGCAAAGCGGCGTAGAACACGCCGCACCGGATGCGATCAGCGTAGAAGGCATGGACCTTATGAGAACATTCATGTCTGACCGTGAGCGCGAACTCATGGAAGCGAGTTACACGCTTGTTTCCTCCTCGGAACAAGATAAAAACGGAAATGTTTATAGCGAGCTTTATTCCAATGCAAGCGAGCAGCTTTATATTAAGAATAACACAGATGAAAACACACAGCTAGATCTTGATACCGCATTTGAAAACGCCACGTGGACGCTCGTTACTTATATGCGCGAAATGTCATCACAAACAGGCCAAGCCGAATCAAGCGGTATGGATACCGAAACGAGCCTTCGCGGTGTCAATTTAACCATGCTTTATAAAATGCAGCCGCAGCTCGACTTGATACCCCGTGAAGACATTCTAAAAGCGCACGACGAGGCCGTAAACGATGACCAAGGTATCAAAAGCCAAAGCGGCATAATGCTGGCAAAGCTCTTTTATGAGGAACTCGGTGCGGATATTTCGGCCATGCAGACAAATTACATTTTGCGCATAGGCCTTTTGATGCTTGGCATAGCGTTTTTAAGCGGTACAGCTACAGTGCTTGTAAGCCTTATCTCCTCGCGTATCTCTGCGGGTGTTGCGCGCAACATACGCAAAGATGTTTTTGTTCGCATCGAGAGCTTTTCTAATGCCGAGTTCGATAAATTTTCTACGGCTTCCCTTATCACGCGCTGTACCAACGATATAACCCAAATACAGATGCTCATCATGATGGGTATACGCCTTGTATGTTACGCACCTATCTTGGCTATAGGCGGCATCATCATGGCTGTGGATAAATCTGTCTCAATGAGCTGGATCATCGCAGCGGCAGTGGTGCTTCTTGTCGGTGTGGTGCTTGTTGTTACATCCATCGTGCTGCCGAAGTTTAAATCCATTCAAAAACTTGTGGATAAGCTCAACCTCGTTTCCCGAGAGAATTTAAACGGCATTATGGTTATACGCGCCTTCGGTACGCAAGCGCATGAAACCTCGCGTTTTGAGGAAGCAAATGGAGACCTCACGCGCATTAATCTGTTTGTCAACCGCATTATGGTGTATATGATGCCCCTCATGAGCCTCATCATGAACGGCGTAGCCGCTTTAGTCGTATGGGTAGGCGCACGACAGATCGCGGATTCCGCTATGCAAATCGGCGATATGATGGCTTTCATACAGTATGCCATGCAGGTCATCATGTCATTTTTGATGATCTCCATGATGTTTATCTTCGTTCCACGCGCCTTAGTCTCCGTGTCACGCATCAAGGAGGTTCTCAACACCGATCCCTCCATTGTGGATGCCAAGGATTTGAAGCCCTTCGATGAGAGCAGAAATGGTCTTGTGGAATTTCAAAATGTATACTTCCGCTACAACAACGCAGAGGACGATACACTATCAAACATCGATTTTACCGCTAAGCCCGGGGAAAGAACTGCCATAATCGGCTCCACCGGCTCCGGTAAATCCACCATCGCAAGCCTGCTGCTTCGCTTTTACGATGTTACATCCGGCCGGATTCTTGTAAACGGACGCGATATCCGCGAGGTAAGCCAACACGAGCTTCGCCAAAAGATCGGCTATGTACCGCAAAAAAGTATGCTCCTTTCGGGATGCTTAGAAGATAACCTACGCTACGGCAGGCCGGATGCAACCGATGAGGAGATAAGAACGGTCGCCAAAGTAGCGCAAGCGGATGGCTTCATCCATGACCTACCCGAAGGGTATGCTTATGAGATTGCGCAGGGCGGCACGAATGTATCCGGCGGCCAAAAGCAGCGACTTTCCATCGCGAGGGCACTTGCCAAAAATCCGGATATTTTCGTATTTGATGATAGCTTCTCAGCACTCGACTTTAAAACCGATGTAACGCTTCGAAAAGCACTCAAGGAGTATACCGGATATAGCACCGTTATCATCGTAACACAGCGCGTCAGTACCATCATGCATGCCGAACAGATACTTGTGCTGGATATGGGCAAAATCGTAGGCCGCGGCACACATAGCGAGTTATTAAAAACATGCCCCGAGTATTATGAGATTGCTTCATCGCAGCTCTCGCAGGAGGAATTGGCATGAGCACGAAAAAAACAAACATACCCGTCCGCCCCATGCGACCAGGGTTTGGCCCGGGTCCGCATGGTATGATGCCGGGAGATAAGGCAAAGGATTTTAAAGGTACGATCGGTAAACTTATGAGCTACCTTGGACGATATAAGTGGACGATTCTCATCGTTTGGATGCTAGCAATCTTCTCCACAGTGTTTTCGATCCTCGGACCCAGGATTTTAGGCACAGCAACCGACGAGCTTTTCACAGGCCTCATGGCAAAGTTAGCCGGCACGGGAAATATTAACTTCGATAAAATTGGTGCCATCATAATGAACCTCATGGTGCTCTACATCATTAGTGCTTTACTCTCCTATTTACAGGGCTTTGAGATGTCCAAGGTCACCGCCAACGTCACAAAAAAGCTTCGGAGCGATATCAACGGAAAAATTCACAAATTACCGCTGAAATTTTTTGATACCACCACGCACGGCGAGGTGCTGAGCCGCATCACAAACGATGTGGATACGATCAATCAGTCGCTCAACCAGAGCTTAACGCAGATCATTACCTCGCTTACTTCGCTCATAGGAATCACGGTGATGATGCTTTCCATAAGCTGGCAGCTCACGCTTTTTGCCCTCGTTATGCTCCCTGTTACAATGTTTACCGTTATCCTTGTTGTGAAAAAATCGCAGAAGCATTTCACCGACCAGCAAAACTTCTTAGGCAAGGTCAACGGTCATGTAGAGGAAATGTTCGGCAGCCACACTGTGGTGAAGTCGTTCAACGGTGAGGCGAAATCCGAAAAGACATTTGTTGAATATAATGACGCACTCTATCACTCCGCATGGAAGGCCAATTTCCTATCGGGTCTTTTAATGCCTATCACGAATTTTGTGGGCAACCTTTCTTATGTGGCGGTATGCATGCTTGGCGGTTATTATGCGGCGCAAGGAACGCTCACGGTCGGTGGCATACAGTCTTTCATCCAATATATGCGCTCGTTCACGCAACCCATTTCTCAGATTGCCAATATCTCCAACGTCTTACAGCAAACTGCAGCGGCAGCGGAGCGCGTATTCGATTTTCTCCGTGAAGAGGAGGAAGTGAAGGAAGCGGAAAACGCCTTGAGCGTAAAACATACGGACGATCCTGAAACAAACACCCATGTGCGACTCTCGGGCGGTGTTCTCTTTGAAAACGTGTCGTTTGGCTACGACCCCGAAAAAATCGTAATCAATAATTTCAGCGCAGAAATCAAGCCCGGGCAGAAGGTTGCCATCGTAGGCCCTACCGGCGCCGGAAAGACCACCATGGTGAAGCTTCTTATGCGCTTTTACGACGTCAGCGGCGGTAAAATCACGCTGGACGGGCACGATATTCGAGATTTCAAACGCGACCAACTGAGGTCCACGTTTGGTATGGTACTGCAAGATACTTGGCTTTTCAACGGTACCATTGCAGATAACATCCGCTACGGCAGGCTTAATGCGACCGATGCCGAAGTTCGCCGCGCCGCAAAGGCAGCACAGGCGGATCATTTCATACGCGCGCTGCCAAGCGGCTACAATATGATTCTCAACGAGGAGGCAGACAATATTTCGCAGGGTCAAAAACAGCTTCTAACCATCGCGCGCGCTATCCTGGCAGACCCCGAAATACTCATTCTTGATGAAGCGACGAGCAGCGTGGATACTCGCACTGAGGTACTTATTCAAAAAGCAATGGATACCCTCATGAAAAACCGAACGAGTTTTGTAATTGCCCACCGACTTTCCACGATTAGAAACGCAGACCTTATTTTGGTGATGCGCGATGGAGGAATCGTGGAGCAAGGCTCGCACGAACAATTGCTTCATAAAAAAGGTTTCTATGCGGAGCTTTACAACAGTCAGTTTGAAAAAACCGGCTGAGAACGGGTTGCCTTGGACCAACGGATAATTTAAAGCAGCAGGAGATGAAACCTCATCCCCTGCTGCTTTTATATGGCTAAAGCATATTTCGCTCAATACCGCTTACAGCTTTTTATCGCTTCGTTCAGCTCTTCATCGGAGTTGATTGCGCTCACCTCGTAGGTAGAAGCATGCATCGTTTCGTCATGCAGCACATAGGCTGCCTTACCTTTATATACCGGCAGAAGCGGCGCATCCGAGGTATGGTTTTCCTCAATGATGCGTGCAACGCACGTATGCACACGTACGAGGTAGTTATTCGCGGTTTCCTCGTGGTATGCACGCATGAGCTTTTTACGTACTTTCATGAGCACGGTTTCAGGCGAAAGTACTTTACCGTCTCCCCCGCAGTATGGGCACGGCGTTTGCAGCGTATGGCTGATGCACTGGCGCGTTTTCTTACGGGTCATCTCCACAAGTCCAAGCTCCGTAATTCCGAGCACGTTTGATTTTGTACGGTCCTTTCTAAGCTCCACTTTGAGCGTTTCAAGTACCCTTTCTTTATCGGTGATTTCATCCATATCGATAAAATCTACAATAATGATGCCGCTGATATCCCTTAAGCGAAGCTGCCGTGCGATTTCGCGCGCTGCCTCGCAGTTGGTTTCCGTTATGGTCTCCTGCAGATTATCGTTGCTGCCTACGTATTTACCGGTATTAACGTCGATGGTCGTGAGCGCCTCAGTCTGGTCTATGATGATATAGCCGCCGTTTTTCATCCATACCTTGCGGGCAAGTGCCTTATCGATCACGGTTTCAAGCCCCATCACATCGAACATATCGGGAACACCGTCGTAAAGTTCAACGCGGTCGCGAAGCGCAGGCGAAAGTATGCCCGCAACAATCTGCGCGCGCTCAAAAAACTCCCTGTCGTTAATTACAAGCCGCTCTACGTCCGGTGTAAACAGATCGCGTATTGTGCGAAAAATCAGCGGCTCCTCCGCGTGAATGAGCCTCGGTGCAGGAGAAAGCTTTTCTTTTTGTCCGATGCGCTCCCAAAGGCGTACGAGGAACTGTACGTCCGAGGAAAACTCCTCTTCCGTTTTCCTCTCAGCGGCCGTGCGCACGATAACGCCCATGTGCTCGGGCTTCAACCGTTCTAAAGTTTCCTTGAGGCGTGTGCGCTCCCCTTCGTCTTCAATGCGGCGCGAAACGCCCACATAATTAACCGATGGCATCAATACGAGCGTGCGCCCGGGAAGCGTGATGTGCGTGGTGACACGCGCACCCTTCGTCCCTACAGGTTCCTTGAGAACCTGTACCATAATCTCTTGCCCGGGTTTTACAATATCGCGAATACTGGGCGTTTCAAAGCGCATGTCGGCTGAGGCATCATTAAAAGTAAAGTCAGATTTATCAACGGTGATATCGCCGGCATACAAAAAGGCGTTTCGCTCAAGTCCGATATCCACAAACGCTGCCTGCATGCCGGGGAGCACGTTTTGTACTTTCCCCTTGTAGATGTTTCCCACAAGTCGTTCGCGGCCCCGTCGTTCGATAAATATCTCACCCGGTGCACCGTCCTCTAAAAGGACAACGCGCGTCTGATAGGGGTTGATATCGACGATGATCTCCTTGCCCATTTGATTTCTCCATATCTATAAAAAGCTTAAGCTTTAAAGCAAGAGGAATTGAAGCCCTGTGCTTCAACTCCTCTTATCTTCAGCATCATATTGAGGCATAATGCGCCCGTCCTTGGAGTAAAGTGTATCGCGGTGTACCGTATAAGGGTAATCCCGAAGCATACGTTTAAATAGAGCCCCCATCAAAAGATCTACGTTCAGGCTGCCATCAGCACTTACCTCACCCGTTATCATAAGCTTGTCCGGCTCCTGCAGTATAAAGCGATAAATCTGCGGGCGGATATCCACATCCTTCATGCCGGACTTGGTCTTTTTGCTTACGACAATCTCACCGCTTAAAAGCGCATTAACGGCCTCATGAAGCGCCTGCACATTCACTTCTGTACCAAACTGTACCGTGTAGTCTGCCGCGCACATGAGTGCGCTCAGTGCGGGTAAAGCATCCACTGCGAGCACGGCATTTAACACCCGAAATCCGTTTGGCAAAGCCGCGTTCACCAAATTTATAAAGCTTTCGGGTTTAACTTCCTTCTCTAAGCGTAAATCCAGCCATTCGGCCGAACTTGTAAAGCCCACGGAAAGAGCTGTGGCAAAGGAGAGTACCTGATGCGGATTAAAGCCCTGCGAATAGGCAGCAGGCACGGACGCGCGCCTAAAAGCGCGCTGAAAAAGCCGCTGTACGTCAAGATGCGATACAAACCTCGCTGAGTCTATCTTTTCAAACTTTGCAATAATCCGCACAGTATTCACCAAAACAGCCATTGCAGTTTTCCCTGCAATCGCGCGTAAGCTTGCACGCACGCGCACGGCGGTTTTCCGTTTTTAAATAATTGGAGGTAACCAGCATATCCATATGTTCCCAAGGAAGCGCTTCATCTTCATTACGCTGCCTGTGTGCATAAAACGCGGGATCAATACCGCAGGAGAGGAATGCCTCCTCCCATGCGGAAAGCTTGAAATGCTCATCCCACGAATCAAACCGCGCACCGTTTTTATAGGCCGAAACAAGCACCTTACTCAGCCGTCTATCCCCGCGTGCGAACACAGCTTCTAAAATACTCACATCCGGCGCATGGTAGGAAAACTCCACACCGCGTATACTCCTAAGCGCAGACCTCAGAAGCTGTTGCTTACGCATCAGCTCTTCTTTCGTGTTCTGCGCCTCCCATTGGAAAGGCGTGAAGGGCTTCGGGACGAACGAGGAAGCGCTGACGGAAACGCGCAAGCCCTTGCTGCGTTTTTCCTTGGGCAGCGAATAAAATACGTTTACAACCTTTTTGGCGAGGTCGGCGATGCCTAAAACATCCTCGTCTGTTTCCGTGGGCAGGCCAATCATAAAATAGAGCTTTACTCCGGTCCACCCCGCCTCAAACGCATCGCGCACACTTCGAAGAAGGTCTTCTTCCGTAACGCATTTATTGATGACATCCCTAAGCCTTTGCGTGCCCGCCTCCGGTGCGAGCGTAAGCCCTGCCTTGCGTACCGATTGCATCTCAACAAGATCGCCCTTTAAAAAAGAGTCAATGCGCAGCGAAGGCAACGAGATTGAAACCCGCTGCTCTTTAAATTCACGGATGATTTGGGGCACCAATTCATGAATATCGCTGTAATCGCCCGTGCTCAAAGAAAACAGGGATATCTCGTCATAACCGGTACATGTAACGAGCGAACGAGCCTGTTGCATGAGAGTTTCACGTTTGCGCTCTCGCACGGGGCGGTAAATGTACCCCGCTTGGCAAAAGCGGCAGCCGCGCGTACAACCGCGGAACAGTTCGAGCGCTAGCCTGTCGTGCACGATGGGCATAAAAGGTACAATGGGAGTACCGATATACTGCGCCGCATCGAGATCTTTCACGACGCGTCTTTTTACGATGTTCGGTGCGGTGCTTTCAAGCTTTTCGGTGCACTCAAACATGCCTTTATCATCATACTTCGGCTCGTAAAACGAGGGTACATAGACACCTTCGATTTCTGAAAGCGCCTTAAGAAGCTCGCGCTTGGTAGAGCCTTTTTTCTTCTCGCGGGCATAAACGTCTAAAAAATCACCTATGATTTCTTCACCGTCGCCCACAAGTACTGCATCCATAAAATCTGCTACGGGTTCGCTGTTGCAGGCGCAGGGACCACCGCTTATGATAAGCGGCATGGACTCGCTGCGATCCTTTGCATAAAACGGAATACCTGATAAATCCAACATAGTGAGCATGTTGGTATAGCACATCTCGTATAAAAATGAAAACCCGACAATATCAAATTCACGAAGATCCCTATGTGTTTCCAAAGAAAAGGCGCTAAGGCCGTTTTCGCGTAAAAGCGCTTCCATATCAGGCCATGGTGTAAAAGCGCGCTCACAAAGCGCATCCTCCCGGCGGTTGATGATGTTGTAAAGAATTCGTGAGCCGAGGTGCGACATGCCGATTTCGTACACATCCGGAAAACAAAGCGCAAATTTGATGGGGGCGTCGGCTTTCACGATTTGATTTAGCTCTCCGCCGGTATACCTTGCAGGCTTTTCTACACGGCAAAAAAGGCTTTCAAGTAGGCTGTGATCCAAGATATCCTCCAGACTTTTTCAGTCGTTTTATTGTAGCACCATTCCCCCCTTAAGGTCAACGAAAGCGGTTCAATATATCCTTAACAGTGGCCTCCTGCCCCAATGCTGCAATACCATCTAATAGTGTATTCTCGTCAAGTTCGCCAAGTTTCTTCATGCCATCGTCCACGATGTATAGCGCTACATACCGGTCGTCGGAAAATAGCCTTAATGCCTCCTTCGCAGAGAGCATATGGTTTACCGCCATGAAGCGCATAGCTAATGTACCTCCGCTCTTGAGCATCCCCGAACGCTTTACCATAGACGAAAGCCTGTAAATGCGTAAAGCCCGCCATTCGCGAAGCGCCGCAAGCGGCAGAAACACACCCCAAAGAAGGAGGATTGGTGCTGTCGAATCGTAAAAAAGCATCCATATGCCAAGAAGTAAAAACAAAACGCCTGCTGCCATGCCAAAGCCGCTCAAAATCCTGACGGCGGTTTTTTCTCCGAACAACTTGGAGAGGCCTGCCTTAGCGGCACGTCCACCGTCCAAAGGAAGTGCGGGTAAAAGGTTGACGGCAGCAATTAAAAGATTGGCTTGGCCAAATTCCTCAAAATAGGCAAAATCGGCCTGAATAACACCTTTGAGCGCAAGAAATGCAACGCCCGCAATAAGACTGAACAACGGACCCGCGGAGGAAATCAACAGCTCGTCCCATCGGTCGAGATTGCGTTCTTCAAATCGAGCCACAAACCCGAACGGCTCAATATCGATTATCCCTATCGAGCATCCCAGTGCACGCGCCATAAGCGCGTGACAAAGCTCATGAAGCGTTAGTGCCGTAAAGGAAATCAAAAGGCTCGTCAGGTTATCGCTTACGAACGCAAAAAAGACGAGCAGCAGCACAAGCAGGCTGCTGCGTATCGTCGTTTTTCCGATTTGTCCGAGCTTAATTATACGCCGTCATCCCCCACATCAAAAAATTGAATCGGGTTTTCCGGCCTTCCGCCCACATTCACCTTAATAAACAATGAGTCACCCGCCTCAATCACACCAAGGCTGTCGAGTGCTCTGAGCGTTTGCCCTTCTTCCACGGCGATGCTCGAAAGGCCGTAGTACTGAAATTCCGAATCGTTGGCAGCAACAACACATACATATGCTCCAAGTTCAGCATCTTCGCCAATTGCCTTCACGCGTCCGTCCACGGGAAGACTTACCGTCTGTGCTGC
>JAEWZS010000226.1 GCA_023458355.1 Bacillota bacterium | reverse complement strand
GCTTGAGGAGACCCTCGAAAATGAGGAAGCTTCAGACAACGCTGAGACGGAGCAATTTATAATAGAAGAGGAAGAAAGCGATATACCGCCGCTTGTACTTGAGAAAATTGCCGAGAAGTATACATTTACCGACGAGCCTGACTTCCTGCCGCCGTTTGAGGAGGAAGATGAGGAAGATGAGGAAGATGAGGAAGCGTTTAACGAAGAGGTTGAAATAACCTCTGAACAAGCCGAGGTTATGGAGAGTGAGGCTGATTCTAAAATAACTACGGACGAAGTGGACGCGAAGAAAGGAGCCGGTATGGTCGAATTTGACGCAGCTAAGTTTGTCAGGTTTATCGAAGAAGATTTGGAAGCCGAAGAATTGAAAGCGGCGGAGGCTGCGGTTCAAGAGCCTGAAGTTAATGAACCGGAAACAGATAAATTCTTTGCGTGGGCTGAAAAAGAGGATGAAGCCGTTGTGCCTGAAACAGCCGAAATAAAAGAGGCTTCTAAACAAGAAACCGAACTTTACGATGAAGCATTTACAGTAGTCGAGCTTGAAATGCCTGAGCGCACCGGGTATGAGGAAGAGCCGGAGGCAGATACAGAGACCCCGGGGTCTGCGCCTGTTGCTATGGAAGGGGTTCTACAGCCCGCGAAGGAAGCAATTTCTGCAGCATCTAAAGAAGAACCGGAGATTGTACTCATCGAAAGCACACAAGAACAAGAACCCTCGGTGCTCGTCTCCGAACCCGCTAAAGAACTTGCCTTTGAGCCCGTACCCGCACCGGACGACTATAAGCGACGCAAGGATGAAGCGATGGCGGAGGTCAAGAGTTTGGTCGCTAAACGGCAGTATAGCGACGCGCTCACAAGTTTGTTTGCGCTTCTCAATAGCGGCTTTGCGCTTAGCGAAGATGAAAAACGCCAGCTTCTGATTATTATGAAGTTGTTAAAAGAAAAGGGAATATGAGAGAACCTGCAAAGAACGAGCCGAAAATTGATCGACCTGTTTGGGTGACCATTGTAAATTGGGTCGTTGTGATCTCCATAGCGCTGGCGATGATGTTTCTCGGCGTATATGGCGGCATGCGTGACGTAGCTAAAAAAAGCGTTTTTTCGCAGGGAACACATGTGGACGGCGTGGATTTAAGCGGCATGAGCCAAAAAGACGGAAGCAATCTCGTGCTGAATAAGGAAGCGCAACGGCTTGAAGCGATTAAAATTGAGCTTAATTTCAACGGCGTGAAAAGGGTTTTTTCCGCATCAGAGCTAGGCGTGAGCGGCAACGCGGCCGAGGTTTTAAATGTTGCCTATTCCTATAATAAAAGCGGCGATTTGTTGGGGGATTTCAACAACACACAAGACGCACTTGAACTCAATTCCGATATCTCCATCGATATGGAGACGATGGTGGAGAATGTAGGCGCTTTTTTAAATGAGAACGCGCAGGAAGTGGTAGATGCTACCGCGAATTTTAATCCCTTGACGCGCACCTTCACCTATACAAACGAAATGACCGGCAATATCGCATATCCCGAAGCTGTTTGCACCGAGCTCGCAGGTCGCATTCGCAACGGAGACAATTCCCCCTTAAACGTAACGGGTAAGTTCATAAAGGTTATCGAGCCTACTGTTACGGTTACGGAGCTTGAAAAGAGCACCGCACTCCTTGTGCAATTCCGTACCATAGCGACAAAAAACGACAAGCGTAATATTAATATTGATTTGATGTGTAAGGCCGTAGATGGTTTTGTATTACAGCCCGGAGAAACGCTTTCGCTCAACGAGCTCGTAGGGCAGCGCACATTGGAAAAGGGCTTTACCATAGCTCCGGCCATCGTGGACGGCCAACTGACGGATGACGTAGGCGGCGGCATATGCCAGCTTGCGGGCACTCTCTACAACGCAGCACTTCTCGCAGATATGGAAATCGTTGAGCGCGTGCACCATACATGGCCATCCGATTATCTTCCGATTGGCCTTGATGCGACGCTCAACTGGAACAACAAGGACCTCAAGATCAAAAACCGCTCCTCTTATCCTATTTATTTCTCGGCAGAATTGAAGGACCTCATCGTTTCCGTGGAAATATATGGGCAGCCTCTCGAAGAGGACGTGGAGATTGTTTTGGAAAACCGAATCATCAACCAAACCGACATCCCCACGCCGCAGATTATCTATACCGATAAACTCACCGCGGGCGTGAGCAAAACCCAGGTGAAAAGCCGGCCGGGGTACGAGGTTTTGGTGTATCGCCACTACTTAAGAGGCGGTGCGGTATACCAAAGCGAGCTCGTTTCACACGACTATTTCCGCGCTGTGCAGGGAACTGTACTTGTCGGCACAAATGACATCATAAAATAAAGCCTTTTTTCGTGCAGATACTTACAAATTTTGCATTTATGTATTATGATAGTAAGAGCAACATAGGAGGAGCAGAACATGAAGAAGTCGTCGGAAGTAATCGGCCTGAAGGTCATGGGTATAAAAGAGGGGCGCGAATGTGGCGTCGTTCAAGATATCGTGATTAATGCCGGTGCGAAAAATGCTGAATACCTGATTCTGAAAAACAGTGCAGGTTATGAATTTCGCGCTATCAACCTTGGCGATGTGGTGGGCATAGGCGTAAACTACGTCGTAACAGGCTCCGTGGATAACGCGAAAAAGCTTTACGAATCCGCTGAGATACTCCGCATTATCGAAAAAGGCTTCTTCATGCCGGGCGCTACAGTGCTTTCGAGTGCGGGTAACATCCTCGGCACCGTGAAGGATTTTGCATTCGAGGATAAAACGGGTGCACTAAACGTTATCTACCTCGATAACGGCACGGAATACGATGTAGCACAGGTCGCCTCTCTCGCGGGCAATGTCGTGTTTATCAACGAGACCGCAATCGAAACGCCTGAAACCCCCGTAAGTCGTGTCAACCAGGAGTCTAAGCAGTTTTTACTCGGCAAAACGCTCCTAAACGATGTCGGAAGTGACGATGGCGAGTTTTTCGCCGGTAAGGGCACCGTTTTGAATGACAAACTGCTCGACGAAGCGGAACTCCACGATGCGATCCTTCTCATGACGCTGAACGTATAAAGTAAGATAACTTCATCTTAATAAACAAGGCCCTGCGGAAAATTCCGTCGGGCCTTATTTGTTATTAGCCGTGGGAGGTAGAGCTCGAGCGCTGTCTAAACGCGTTACCTCTCCGACACAAATCAACATTTTACCTGTAGGTGCCGATTCAATATGTCCATCATGAGGCTGTCACGGCGTGCATCAACGTACAATATAAAAAGGCATTTAGCGCTATAATTCGCTCGGGACACAACCGAACATGGTCTTAAACGCCTTCAAAAAAGCCGAATAATCGCTAAAACCGGAACGCGCGCAAGCCTCGGTCACAGTTGAACCCGTGCGAATGAGTTCGCTTGCGCGTATGAGCCTTTTTTGGCGTATGTAGTTGTGCGCCGTGCAACCTGTAAGCTCTTTAAAGCGGTGCATCAAATGCGATTTGCTCACGAAGAATTTTGCGCACAGCGCGTCGAGTGAAAGGTCGGCGTCGAGATTAGCATTGATATAAAAGATCACATCGTTTAAGCGTGGGTCGCTTCGGTATGCCTCGGTATTCAAAGCTGTTTTATCGCCATAGGCGGTGCGGTTAAGCTCAATAAGAAAACGTAAAAAACATAGTTTTGCTAATAGCTCATGCGCAAATTCCTTAGAATGGAGCGCTTCCTCGGTTTCTTTAAGATGGCGCATCAGTGTAAAGCGCTCGTTCCCTTCAAGGCGTAAAAGCCCGAATCCGCGCTCCCGGGCGAGTCTAAAGCAGCGGCTAAGGTCGCTTTCCTCCGTGCTGTGCTCAGATAGGTAGGACGCGTTCATCCAAAGTACGATACGCTCATAAGGCTCTGTGGTATCGATGACGGGCCGGTGGATTTGGTCGCGGCCAACGAGTAAAATATCGTAGGGCGAAAGAAAGTAGGACTTTCCTTCCATCAAGTACGTTACCTTGCCGCTTAAAAACACGACGATCTTGTCGAACTCGTGATAATGATAATCGAGTTCCAGTACGCGTTTGTCGCGTATATGGAACAGGCGGAAATCCTCATTTAAATAACCGCGCTTCTCCGTAGTCTGCTCGTGTGTCATGCTGCATCTCACCTCTGCTTTTAGGATAAAACGTTTTTTGCAAGATTACAAGCGAGTAATATGCTTTTATACGCAAAAAACAAAATCAAGCTTGAAATACACAAAGGTTTCACATTCCCTGAATTGCGACGGAGAGAAAAATGCAATATAATTAATAAGAATGCAATTTATACCTGGAACGGAGAAGTTATCCATGTCATTTAAAATTATCGCAGACAGCCTGAGCGATCTAAACGAGCAGCTCTGCGCGCTGTATGAGGCGAAAATAATACCTATCTTTTTGCACCTCGATGGCAAAAGCTACGAGGATAACGGTAGTTTGGACAAGCAGAACTTCCTAAGCGACATGCGCGCAGCACAGAAAATTACGTCTTCATGTCCTCCGCCGGGCATGTATTATGACGCCTTTGTGGATGCAAAGGAATGCTATGCCGTAACGGTCTCGTCTAACCTTTCAGGCTCCTACGGGAGTGCTATGACAGGCAAGGAACTTGCACAAGCCGAGGGCGCGGTCGTGCATGTGTTTGATTCTAAAAGCGCATCCGCGGGTGAAGCGCTCGTGGTTAGAAAGCTTTATGACCTGCTGCGGCAGGGTTTAGAGCGCGCAAACATCATTCGCGCGATGGAAAGTTTCATTAAAGAAATGAAGACCTATTTCGTTTTGGAAAACCTCACCAATCTGCAAAAGAACGGACGTCTCCACAGGATTACCGAAAGACTTGTGTCCATTTTAGGCATCAAGCTTGTAATGGGCGCGGATGGCGATGGCAATATTGCGCTTTTTTCCCATGCTCGAGGCGAAAAGCAGGTGCTTCAAAAGCTTGCGGATACCGTGGAGGCAAGCGGTAAAAACACTGAGGGTGAGAGTGCAGTCATTTCCCATTGCAACAATTTACCGCTTGCACAAAAGCTTGCGGATGCGATACGCGAGCGCTACCGCTTTCGCGAGGTTTTGGTGCTCCCCACAAGCTGTGCAAGCTCGATGTATGCAAATGAGGGCGGTGTAGTATTAGCCTTTTAGGCGCTGCGCTTTCGCGGAAATGTCGTATGCCATTTCCGCGAGACTGCTACGGCAGGGTTTTTCACGGTTTTGCTGCGCCTACAGCGCGGCCGCAGAACCGTGAGAGGAACGAAATCCTACGGATTTCATCCGTTTCGGCGTACATGCCGCCGAAGCCGGAATTGAGCTGTCAAGAGCTGCAACCTTTAAACCTCCAAAGTAAATAAACGGAGTTTCCGATGGAAACTCCGCTTTTATATTCGAAAATACGGCTTTACTTAGCTCTTCCAATTTGAAGCGGCAGCAAGCACGTTGTTGATAAGCTTGCGTGCAAAATCGGCTATCACTTCCGGGGTTTCTTTCATACCGGATTCGAACCATAGCTTCATGAGTGCAGCACAGCCGTTCGCGCTGAATGTATAACAATATTCAAACATGCCTTCCTCTACATTCGGAAAAAGTACGCGCCAATCCTCTTTGGTCTTGGGCTTAAATTGCGTGGTGAGCTTTTTAAAAAACTCCGTTTCCTTCACGCGAAGCATCGCAGCGAACACGTCTGCATTGGAGGCAACATAACTGAACAATTCAATAAGTGCCGGTGTGGAAAGCCACTGAGCATCTGTTCGGTGGCTGAATAATATTGCGCCCACATCCTCCACAAGCTCGTTTTCTGTTTGCTCGAACAGATCAAACACGTTTTTGTAATGTAAATAGAATGTACCGCGGCTTATATCGCTTAGTTTTGTAAGCTCGCTCACAGAAATGTCGTTGAGCTCCTTTATCTTCAATAACTCTGTAAGCGACCTGCGTATCACCGCTTTGGTTTTGCGCACGCGCCTGTCGTTCAAATTACCCATATACGCCTCCTAAGAAATCAACCAAATTAAACATATCTATAGTATAATGGACAGTTGACTAAGTTTCAACGCTTAATAAACGGAGATTGCGTGAACGATTTGTAAAAAACAGCTGCAAATGTAGCAAAATGGCAATGTTACCTTAAATATATCGGATTTTTATGCAGATACGGAATATGCCTATTTTTTTCCAAATTTGCACCTTCGAGGTAAATCGGTGTTTTTTAAGTCTGCATGTATGTTTTCAGAAAAAAAGATACGAATTTATTACAGCACAAAAATTCCAAGGCTTGCCTCGCAGCACTTCAAAAATCCCCTTTTTTCTGGACGATGAAACCATGTATGGAAGCATTTACAGGTATCTTTTTTGCATATGCAGCACGTAGAATTGACCCTAGGAGGTGAAAACCATGAAGAAAAAAATAATCGCGGTCATGGCAGCCCTACTCCTTTTGGGAATTTCCTCGGTCGCCTATGCCGCACCGGCAACGTATTGCCCGACGGGCACCCAAGTCCGCATGGACCTAAGCAATTTCATTGAGACGCTGCAAAACTGCAGCAGCGGCAATGTATTGAACCTCAGCGACTGCGATAATGCAGCAGCAAACGATTGCCTAAGCAATGTTGACTGCAAAGTGTCTGACAGCTGCAAAGACAGTGATGTAAGCGCTAATGCAAATGCTTGCACAGGCACCACAAAAAACACCGTTAGCAGCGCGAAGAATGCGCTTGAAGCTATCAAGAACCAGGCTTCTTACGGTAATAACATCGTCGATTCGGTAATCGCCGGTTCCGGGCGTTCGAACTTAAGGCTCAATACTACGATCAACGAACTTCTAAAGAAGCTGATCGCAAATTCGAATTGCTTTAACACCGTAAAGCCCACTCCGACGCCTGCAACGACCCCTGTCGCTACGGACAAGCCCGTTGAGACACCCGTAGCTACGGCAAAGCCGACAGCGGAGCCTACCGCAACTTTAGCCCCCACGGCAAAGCCTACCGCCACGCCTGTCATAACGCAAACGCCTGCGGCTACGGCTAAACCCACCGCTGTGCCTACAGCGAAGCCTACGGTAAAGCCGACGATTCCGCAGGGCAGCGATAACCTCGCTTTCGAGAAGCGGGTTGTGGAGCTTGTTAACGAGCAGCGTGCGCTTAACGGCTTAGCGCCTCTCACGCTCAGCTCCAAGCTATCGGACGTGGCAAGAGCCAAGTCGCAGGATATGCATGATAACCGCTATTTCTCGCATACGAGCCCGACCTATGGGTCTCCGTTTGACATGATGAAAGCATTCGGCATCTCGTACCGTACCGCGGGTGAGAATATTGCCATGGGTTATTCCTCTCCTGAGTCCGTTATGGACGGTTGGATGAATTCCCCCGGTCACCGTGCAAACATCCTCAACGCAAGCTACACTACAATCGGTGTAGGCTATGTAGCGGATGGCAACTATTGGACGCAGCATTTTACAGGCTAACGCCTGTCAAGCCAGTGACCTTTGGGTCACTGGCTTGAGTCCCTTCGGGCGTTTTTCGCATCCGCCTCTCGAGCCCGCGGGCTCTCCCGGGCCGCGGCTGCGAGAGGTAAGAAAACCCTCGGTTTTCTATCCGTTTCGGCACGCAAGGCCAAAGGCCTTGGCCCAAAGGGCTCCGGCTTCGCCGGACGTGTACACGCCGCCGAAGCCGGGTTAGAGCCTCCGGAGGGTTTCGACCCTCCGAACCACCCGTAGGGGCGGACAGTATCCGCCCGCGAACTCTTAAAAAAAAGCCTCGGAATTATCCGAGGCTTTTTTGTGTTTTTCTTTATAGCTGTTTTCCCATATAGATATCCGGTTTGCCTTTACCGTTTGCATCGGGCATTACGCCGATTATCTGATACCCTAGCTTAAGGTAGAATGCGGTTTGATGCATACCTGCTTGAAAGTTTTTGATGCGGTAGGGGAGGTCATCAAAAAGATCGACGTTCGCGAGAGAGGTTTCACCCTTTTCCCTTTCATCATCCGCGCCGAGCCACATTGTATATGCGCCTTTTTGCCGTGCCGCATCCTCAAGCGCATGTACAATGGCTGTGCCGATACCTTTATTACGCATATCCTCGCGAACCGCGAGAGGGTGAAGCTCGCACATATTGCCGCCGTAGCTTGGCAATATACCGCCAAAACCCAG
>JAEWZS010000225.1 GCA_023458355.1 Bacillota bacterium | reverse complement strand
CATTATTACGATGAAATCGGGCTGCTCCTTCCGGACGGAGCAAGCGACGCGGGATATCGGCTTTATGGGGATATTTCCATAGAGCGGCTCCAGCAGATTTTGTTTTTCCGCGAGCTTGGGTTTCCTTTAGGGGAGATCGCGGCCATACTTAATGCGCCAAACTATGATAAATCGCAGGCGCTCACAAACCACAAACGGCTTCTTACGCTCAAGCGTGAGCGGCTAAACGGGCTTATCGCCCTTGTGGATCAAGCGCTCAAAGGAGAGGGTTCCATGAGCATAAAGGAATTTGATATGAAAAAGATTGATGAAGCACGCGAACAGTATGCCGCGGAGGCAAAGGCGCGATGGGGTGAAACGGATGCGTATAAGGAAAGCGAAAAACGCACTGCCAAATACACCAAAGAGGATTGGGCGCGAATGAGCGCTAAATCGGAGGCGATTTTCAAGGGCTTTGCCGAATTGCGAAATTTGGACCCCGTATCCGATGCAGCGCAGTCGCTTGTGCGGCAATGGAAGGCGTTCATAAGCGAGAGCTATTACGACTGCACGGACGAGATACTATCGGGCTTAGGCGAAATGTATGTGGACGATACGCGTTTCACAAAAAATATTGACGCTTACGGAGAGGGTACCGCAATGTTTATGCGTGACGCCATACGGGCGTATTTGAAAGGAAAGTAACAAAAAGGCCGTTTCGGAAACTTCCCGGAACGGCTTTTAACTATGCCAATAAAAGGGATTGTTCAAACATCGTTTACAGGGACGTCGGTGCTTGTATGGTAAAATCGGTAAAAGGGTTTTACCCCATCATCAAGATATGTGGAGGTTGTATGCTTTTAGGATACGTCGTGCGGGTTCTTCCCGTTATCGCACTTTTTAGCCTCCTAATTTATTTACCCGTGTATCTTGTGCAAAAGCATCGTTTCGGAAAGAGGCCATTTGCAAGGCATATGGTGGTCTACGCCTTTATCGGGTGCTGTCTCTCGCTTCTCTACTTGACGATTTTATGGTACTACCCCGACATCACGTTTCGCCCGGGGTATTACATGTTGAATTTAGAGCCCTTCGTCTGGACGCGGGAAGTCTACAGCATGGGTACGGTGAAAATGTTTAAGCAGCTTGCCGTCAACATTGTTATGTTTATCCCTTACGGAATGCTACTCCCCATGACATTTGAGAAAATGAATAGACTGTGGAAAACAGCGCTTTGCGTGCTGTTTACCACCATTTCGATAGAAACGCTGCAATTCTTCATGGGGCGAAGCGCCGATGTTGACGACGTTATCATGAATTTTATAGGCGGGATTCTGGGGTACCTGTTGTTTTTGCTATTGCAGTCGGCTTACGGAAATAAGAAGGGTTGGCAGCGTGCCGTGCAATGGAAATAAATAAGTCTATAAGGAAAAGCCGCGGGTTTTTCAGCACCGCGGCGCAGCTTGTCGAGAAACCCGGTTTAAGCAGCAGCGAAAACCGGGTTTCCGGTAAAAAGCAGTGTGAAAATAGAAGAAATGAAAGAAAAAAAGAGGCTTTCCACTACCAATTAGCTAGTTTTTTGTAATAACCGCAAAATGGCACGATTGAGCAGATATGAAACTCTGTCATTCTCTTCCTCTCATACCATTCAGCAAACGCTATAATTGATTTCCCGACTAATGTATCACTTAGATGTTTAATGTTCATCCTTTAGCTTAATAGGAAAATATCTTTGCATTTGCTTATATCCGAGTCCCATTTCTATGTCCATATATGCAATGTCTCTCCCTTCTTCATATAGATAAGGCATATTGAACATTATATTGCGTCTTTTGTCGAACTCAAAATTTGTGCTATCAACCCACTTGCGAACTTTATCTTCTACTTTGTGTATGCTCTCGTTATCTTCGTCAATGCTAACGGCCATAGCGTATAAGCCTCCCGGAAAATCGATCAATTTAAAAGGGCTAACGTCAGCATTGGTAACATCATCTTTCACAGCGCAGATCCATTCGGCTTTATCATTGATCGACAGCAAAAAATCAAAGCAGTCGAAAATCACATTTTTGTACAGATGCACGTGCTGCCATAACTGATACATGTATCCGCCGCTTTTGAACATATCCTCCCATGACTGTTCACCCACTGTCACCGCTTTAAACTCCGGTATCTTGATTACCATCACATCAGGGATTTTTTTGTCCAGCTTCTCTGTTATCTCAAGCAGACGGTTTACATTTGACGGCTTGCCGATATAATCAACGCTGATTAACTGCGTTTCAATTTCTTTTGCTTTGTCATACAGCTGCTTTATGCCGAGGTTATCGGCAAAACTCACCCGCTCGAATTCTCGTATGAAGTCTAGCACAATTTCTTTCAACTCATGCAAGAGTGCAACTTCATCGTCAATGCTTTGCACTTTTTTCCCCAACACCTCTAAGACAACATTGGAATCGGAGGTGCTAAACACACGCTGGATGTCTTTAATGCTAATATTCAGCTTACGTAGAATTAGTATCTGCTCAAGTCGCCTAACAGCGGTTACATCGTACATTCTATAGGCATAATCATCACTTCTGGCGCTGGTAATTAGCCCCATGTCCTCGTAGTAGCGGAGCGTGCGGGCAGTAATATCATACCGGCTTGATAAATCACGGATTTTGATTAACTCGTTCATGGAACCGTCCTCCCGTTCTCTGATAACTATATCTTAAACTATTCCTCAAAGGTAGAGTCAAGAGGGTCTTTTTGAATTCAGATCGCCGTCATACTATACGACGATCTGCCTGGCATCATCTATTGCCTTAGGCTTTGTTGGACCTTTTCGACAAGCTGAGCCCCAGTGTTTTTCAGCACCGCAGCTTAATTTATTTTTCCGTCCTCCAACTCTTATATAACCCCGCAATCACCGCTTCGAGCGGCTCTGCGGCAAGCTCTACGTCGGAAATATCAGGTATCATTGAAAGCTCGCGCAGCACTTCCTGCACGGGTGTTTTTTCGGGCTCGAAGGCATAGGTATGCATCGAGTCTGTACTTTCTACAAGAGATGCGGACTTTAGCTTTGGAGACTCGTGTGAGCTTGTTTGGACGCGTACGAGCCTGTTAAAACTGTTATTTTGCCTTAGCGCTTCAAACGTACCGTCAAACGCAATGCGCCCGTTTGATAGGAGCACAACGCGATGCGCCATTTCTGCAAGATCGTCCATGTCATGCGAGGTTACAAGTACCGTTGTGCCGTAGAGAGAGCCGAGTGTGCGCAAAAACTCGATCATCTGCCGTTTGGCAAGTACGTCAAGCCCCAGCGTTGGTTCATCGAGCAATATGAGCTTGGGGTTATGAAGGAGCATCATCGCAAGCTCGCATCGCATCCTTTGCCCGAGGCTAAGTTCACGTGCAAAGGTATGCAGTAAATCGCCTATGTCGAGCCGCTCCGTTACGTCATGGAGCATGCGCGTATAGGTGGTATCGGGTATATTCCACACCTCGCGCTTCCATTCAAAGCTCGATAAAATGGGATGATCCCACCAAAGCTCCATGCGGTTGCCGAAGAGTATACCGACATTTTGCATGAGCTCAACGCGGCTCTTCACGGGTGAAAGGCCCATAACGGTAACCTGCCCAATGTCCGGCACAAGCATGCCGCAAAGGAGTTTTATGGTGGTGCTTTTACCGGCACCGTTTGGGCCTGCATAGGCCACAAACTCGCCCTTATTTACTTTAAGGTTTACGCTGTCAAGTGCACATACCTCTTTTACCTCGGGATTTAGGAGGTTTTTGAGCGCGTTCAAGACCGTGCCTGCACGCTGCTGTTGGTAAAAAGTCTTGGAAACATTTGTAAGATCAACCGCGGTGTCCCATGCTGCGGTAGCGCGAACTGCCGACTTTGGCATAATACTTCAGTCCTTTCGAGAAAAAAATGTAGGCTAGGCCGCATAGTGTCACGGCCACGAGTGCAGGAAGGAGGAGCAGTATTCCGCCCTCCGTTTTTTTAAGGAGTATGCAGGTTGGCAGCCAAGCCAATGCCCCTGCCGGCAGCACTGTCAAAAGCGCATAGCGCACGGCGGAGGGCAGCCCGAACAGCGGGTAGATGGATAGCGAAAACATCGCATCAAGAACCACGGAGGAGAGTTCCTCCCCCGCCTTTGGCCTGTAAAATGCTGCGCTGCCCGCGAGGAAGGAATAGCCAAGCACCATGCTTACACCGCATATGAGGTAAAAAATAAGTAGCAGCAGCCAGCCAAAGCTTGCGGCGATTTTAAGCCGTATGGCAGCAAAAACCACCACAGCGACGCCGCATAGGAAAGTGCTGCTGCCGGAAACCGGCAAAAACCCTTCCGTTAAAAGCTGCGCGGGAAGCGATAAAGGCTGTATCAGCATATGATCCAGCTGCCCTCGGCCAACGCGGCGGGAGATGTAGCCCGCGTTGCCGCCGCCAAAGAAAAGTTGGAAAAGCCCTGATACGACGGTTGAATAACCGAGCATCAAAAGCACCTCATCGCTTGAGAACGTACCGACGCCCGCAAAGCGTTCGGATAATAAAAACACCGAGGAAACGCTTGCGATTGCGGAAACAAGATCGCTCAAAATGGCCAAAACGCAGTTTCTCGTATCGCGCAACAGCCACGCAGCATCCATACGTGCGTAAAGTTTTAAAAGCCGCAAAGCGCGGTGTAGTTTTTCAGCCGCCATGGGATACCATCCTTTCTCGGCTCTTACGAAACACGAAAAGCGTTACAGGCCACAACATAAGGTTCCAGAATACTTGGAATGGAATTACATCTATTACGCCTGCAAGTCCCGTGAATAGCGAAAGCGGGGCACCCGCCTGACTCGCAAACGGTGAGAGTACCAGTATCTTGCCTATACCCCACGGCAAAAGCGCGAAGGGGATTACTGCACCGGACAGCAGCGCTGTAATCGCACGGCGTATCACTTCCACGAGCCATGCGGCGTTTTGCATACGAATCACAAGGCATGCAAACAAAAAGTCGATGGCAAAGCCGAGCGATATAGAAAGCGCAAGGCTTATAAAAAACCAGGGGCTTTGCGGCAAAACGTTAATATTTAGGGCAGATGAGATCAAAAGCACCGGCAGCGAAAAAAGCAGAAACGGCGTGATCCAGCCACCCACTGTATCCGCGGCAAGCTGCGGGAAAATACCCATCGGGCGCATGTACTGGCTTAAGATACTCCCTTCGTGCATCCACGACGAGGCTGGTGTGCGCACATCAATTAGGTCGCTGAGCGCAACGCTCACGGCGGTATAGCTTAAAAGCATTGGCAGTGTCATCCCCTCAGTCTTAGCGCCTTGCGAGAAGAGCGCAGTCCAAAGCGAGATGAGCGCGATTAGCCGAAGAATGCGTATTGCGTAACCGCCAATCGCCTCGCCGAGACCGAAATAGTTTTGTTCGAGCGCGCTCATGCGCGCGGTGGCAATATAGGGTCGTAAACGGTGTAACATATTGAATTCTCCTAAAAAGCATAAAAAAACGGAGGGCCGTTTAGGCTCTCCGGTGCAGGTA
>JAEWZS010000224.1 GCA_023458355.1 Bacillota bacterium | reverse complement strand
GTCTCCGTACACGGTAAAGCTTTCACCCGGCGCAAAAGGCAGATCGTTTGCACGGCGTTTCCCGGTGCTTTGCGGCAGGTCACCGCCGATCTTCACAAATGTAACCGCGTCGAAGGGCTCTCCGTTTTCTTTATATAAAAGGCATTCCCCGGTGTTATCAAGCACAAGAACGGGGTGTTTTACATCTTGCGGCACTTTGCCCGTAAGCTTAAGCCATGCGCATGTATACCCTCTGCCCCATGGTTCCTTAAGCTTTACGGGTTTAAAGTCGCTTTCCTGAAGTTTATAAAACGGTATTGGTTCCGCACTTTTTACAATGGAGGCTTGAAGCCTCGTATAAAGGCGGTGCGTCTTTTTTTGTATTGTGCTTAAATTCGAATAAAGGGATGGGTACTTACGTTTTGCCGCGAGCATGGCCGTACTCCCTCAAATATAGTTTAGATATGGAAAAGATTGCTGATTGAATGTTACAGGAAGCGATGAGTAGTGTCAAGGTAACACAAAAATCAAAAAAGCGACAAGTCGCTTTTTTAAGATTACACAATTTCCTAGGAAGTGATTATTGTGCCATACTCTCGTAAATCTCGGCAAGGTTTTTCTCCATGCGCTCTAAATACGTAAGGCCGTCCTCGGCATTTTCCATGGTATAAATGGCCTTCACTTGAGCGCCCACCTCATTTGCAAGGGTTTGGGATACCTCGGGGCTTGCAAGCTCCTCAGAGAATATGGTGGTGATACCGTTTGCCTTGCATAATTCCACAAGCTCACCAAGCTTTTTGGCATTGGGCTCACCCTCTGCAAACACGTCTGAAACGCTGATTTGCGTTAACGAAAACTCACGGCAAAGATAGCCGAATGCAGCATGACCGGTCACAAAATCCTTTTTGGTGAGCGTATCGAATTTAACTGCATATTCGTTATAAAGCGATTCGAGCTCTAAGGTGTATGTATTCGCATTCTCTTTATAAAACGCGGCATTGTCCGGATCAGCCTCGCAAAATGCAGTAAGAATGTTATCGATCTCGATTATAACAGCACGGAGGCTCAGCCACACATGCGGGTCGTATCCGCCGCCTTCAAGCTCGATAGGGTCCACACCCTTTGCTGCCTCCACTTCAATAAGCCTTTCATTGTTTGCGGATAAAACGGCATCCTTCGCCCAAGGCTCCATGTCAAAACCGTTATATACAAATACACTTGCTTCACTAAGTGCCGCGATATCCTGCGCCTTAGGCTCAAAATCATGCGTCTCCATGCCGTTTGGAACGATGGTTGTAACGCTTACACGGTCTTGCCCCACACTTGTAACGAGCTCAAACATAGCGTTAAAGCTCACAAGCACTTGGAGCTTCCCTTCGTTATGGTCCTTCGTTGCAGTGCCGCATGCGGAAAAAAGCACCAACATGGCAATAATCAGGCTTAGAGCCGCAGCTTTTTTTAACATATTTCCTCCGTTATTGCCCAATGGCTTGGTATGCCTCAGCAAAAACCATGATACCCGCCAAGCTTCCCACTGTCAAGTGCAAATGGTTCGCATTTGCATTTACATGCATTGCGCGTTATAATCAGAATGCAGATTTACGAAAGGCAAGGAAATACGCATGATCGATGCGTCGAAAGTATATTTTTCCTATACGGGAACACATCCGTATGTGCTTCAAAACCTCGATATGCACATACAAAGCGGCGAGTACGTTTCCGTTGTGGGCGATAACGGGAGTGGCAAAAGCACGCTCATACGGCTCATACTGAAGTTTTTAAAACCCACCTCCGGTGAGGTTTTGTGTTACGCGCACCATATGGGTTACGTGCCGCAGAAAAAAGATGTACACGGCGCGGGCTTCCCCATCACCGTGCAGGAAGCACTCGTTTCCTACGGCAAGCTTTTAAAATTGAAGGGAAAGCATGCCGCACTTGAAAGTCTTGCGCAAGTCGGGATGGATTTATATGCCTCCGAGCTTATCGGCAACCTTTCGGGCGGGCAGTACCAAAAGGTGCTGATCGCTCGCGCGCTCATGGGCGAGCCCGATTTATTGATCCTCGACGAACCCTCCACGGGCATCGATATCGACAGCCAGCGCGACATCTATGCGTTCTTAAAAAAGCTCAACAAGGAGCGCAATATAACCGTTGTTTCCGTAGAACATAATCTCGATGCGGCGATACGAAACTCCACATCCATATTCCACCTATCGCACGGCAGGGGTCACCTTTGCTCGCCTGAGCAATATGCGCAAGAATACCTGTGGTGCAAGGAGGATGGAACATGCTGAATTACGTTTTCATGCAAAACGCATTGTTCGTTTCGCTGTGTATCTCCATCCTCTGCCCGTGCATCGGCATTTTTTTGGTGCTCCGCCGCCATTCCATGATCGGTGATACGCTCGCGCATGCCTCACTTGCAGGTGTTACATTGGGACTTTCGTTTAACATAAACCCTGTGCTCGGCGCATTTGTGTTTACTTCCCTAAGCGGTGCGCTCATCGAGTTTTTACGGAACTCCTTTAAAAAATACGCCGACCTCATATTGACCATCGTACTTTCCTTAAGCGTAGGCATTGCCATCACAATGATAAGCTCCGGCAGCGTAGGCGCAAATGCGGATTCGTTCTTGTTCGGCAGCATTTTGACTGTAACGAAGTTTGACATGCAGCTCATTTTGGGGTTGAGCATACTCTCCGTTATAACGCTTGTGTTTTTGTATCATGAGCTTATCTACATTGCCTACGATGAAGATGCGGCACGCGTTGCAGGTGTGAAAGTAAAGCTTCTCAACTACGTGTTTTATGTGCTTGTGGCGGCAGCTGTTTCTGCTTCCATCCGCATCGTAGGTGTGCTTGTATTAAGCTCCATGATTGCACTCCCGGTAGCGACCGCATTACAGCTTGAAAAAGGCTTTAAAAAGACACTTTTTTATTCCATGCTGTTTAGTGTGCTCGACATAATGCTGGGTCTTTTTCTATCGTATTATTTAAACGTAGCACCGGGCGGCTTTACAGCGCTTGTATCTGTAATGGTGCTCATAGCGGTACTCTTAGGGAAAAAGCTCCTATCCGTATGTGCGGCAAAGCGTTCGCAAAGGGAACGGGTGTGAATGTATGAAAGAAGAGAAGATCACATGGCCTAAAGGGCTTAAAAAAACCAAGGCTCGCGAACAGGTGCTCGCCCTGCTTGAAAAAGAAAAACACCCCCTAAGTGCGCTTGAAATAAGCGCAAAGCTTGAGGGCGGCGAAAATCCCGTTTGGCTTTCCACGGTTTACCGCGTTCTAGAGCAGTTCGTAAAAAGCGGCATTATCACAAAACTCAGCGTCATGAACAGCGATACCGCCGTATATGAGCTTAACCGTTTTCATCACAAGCACTATGCTGTATGCATGTCCTGCCGTAAAATTACCCCCATGGAGAATTGCCCCATGGAGGCATTCATTCCGCGCGTAAAGGACGATGGCTTTCAGGTTGTCGGCCACAACGTGGAGGTATACGGATACTGCAAAGACTGCGCCTTAGAGAAAAAGACGGAAGAGTGAATTATACACTCAAGTAAAGAGGTCTTTTGCCCCCCTTCACAACACTTAAAAGCGGGCAGCAGATTTTATTCTGTTGCCCGTTTCTGCTTGCTGAAGTGGAATCTTATTTTACGCAGACGTACTCAAATTGGCAGAATTCAAGCATTTGGTCATCTGTGTAACCTGATGGAACAGAAGCTTGATATGCCTTGCCCTCTACGACCCAGTGTATACTAAAATCGGCAGATTCGCCTGTTTCTGGATCAGCCCATTCTAAAAATATATATTTGACTCCATCATGCTCAATTTCGCGTTCAGAAATTGCTCCGCGACCGTAAAGACCATTCATAGCTACATCGGGAGACATTTCACGGAACCATGTAAAAGTTGCGAACTCACTTTGATTTTCGTTAGCATACAAGTAGGATACATACTCGTTTTTAACGGAGATTTCCTTGAATGACATGCCATCCAATATGTTAACAGGCTTATAGAACTCTGAAATCCGTGCTAATTCAAGCGCATCAAGTTTTGCACCATATCGTTGTTCACCTGCTTTATCCGACTCGACAATAACAGCACCATCTATTGCATCTGTTTTGCTTTTCTCGCTTTTCACCTGACTGATCGTACTTAACAGTTGTTCTTCACTGTCAAAATACAACTCCATAAGGCATAACGGTGGAGTTTCATCTGAGTTAAAGGAACCAACATTAATAGGATTCTGCGCTGAACAGGCTGTAGCTAATAAAGACAGCGCAAGAACACAGAGAAGACACTTAACAAATCTCATCCATTTTATCTCCAATTCATAGTTTCTTAGCTTATGGTGAAATTGCTCTTTTGCTTCGGTTACACCAGATATCCGCCACTAGATTCTCACTACTATTATGATGCACCGTGTAACCAAAAAAATGTTATAATATTTCTATATTATGCAAATATATTTTTCTAACCGGCTGCCCGGACCCATGTTCCTCTCCTGTTCGTTTGTTATTGCACATCCAATTATTACATGTCATAATGAAGAAAATTCTACAATTAGGCCGATAAAGGGAGAAGCTTTTATGACGGACGCTAAGACCGGTTCCCTCCCGCGCTTGCGCATGGGCGAAAAGCTCGGTTTCCTCGCATTTTCCTCCGCGAGCAACGTGGTATACCAATTTAAGAGCCTATATTATTTGTTTTTCCTCACCAACGTCATGAAGGTGGACGTACTCCTTGCCGGTGCCATACTCACCATTGGCACCGTTTGGGATGCGATCAATGACCCGATTATCGGCTTCTGGGCTGTGAACCACCGGTTTAAAAACGGTGAAAGCTGCCGCCCGTTAGCGCTTTGGTTTGCCGTACCTTGGGCTGTTACGGTGGTGCTTTTGTTCACCGATTTCAACCTCACAGGCAATATGCAGCTTATCGTGGCGCTTCTTATCTACCTCGTGTTCGAGCTTTTTAATACCTATGTGAACATACCCTACAACAGCATGGGAAGCCTTGCGACCAACCTTGACGCCGACCGCCGCTCCATCAACGTTTTTCGAAACCTTGGCGGCTGTTTGGGATCGGGTATCGGCGCTGTTGCCTGTTTGCCGCTATTAAAGCTTTTCGGAGGCCTTGATACATCCGGCAACTTGGTGCAGGGCGGCGGAGGCTCACGCGGCTTTTTGTATACTGCAATTGTGATGGGTGTGGTTTGCATACTTGGCTGCTTTGCTCACTATTTCACCACAAAAGAACGCGTGAAGCCCATTGCCGATAAAAAGGAGCACCTTTCAGCCAAGGCGGTCACGAAAATGCTTCTTTCCAACCGCTCCTGGGTACTCAATACGCTTTATATCATCTGCTACAACATAATAAATCTGCTTCTAATGACCTGCATTACCTACTATGCCACCTATGTGATGAAGAGCACCGGTGCCGCTACCGCCATACAGGCAGTGTACCTTGTTGCCTCCGTAGGTGCATCGTTCCTCGTTTCGCCTATCGACAAGCTGCTTGGCAGAAAGAAAACGATGCTCCTCGCAGCTCTAATCTTCATCGTCGGCAAGCTTTGGTTCGTGTTCGACCCGTTCTCCGTAGGTGCTGTTTACATGAACGCCGCCACGGTCGGCATCGCTGTAGCCATAACCTTTGTCATGTTCAATACCAACCGCAACAACATTGTAGACATCATCGAGTGGAAAAACGGTCATCGTCTCGACAGCATGGTCTCGACCGCGGATAACCTCGCGAGCAAACTCGCCGTTGCGGGTGCAACGCAGCTCATTACCGTTTCCATGTTCCTTTCGGGCTTTAACGCCGACGTAAAAGAGCAGAGCATTGCAACTATCAACACCATAAACGCCATGATCGGTTGGGTGCCTATGATCGTAGCCGCGCTGATGTTTGTGGTACTGCTGTTTCTCAATGTGGAGAAGGATACAAAAGAGATGCTTGAGGAAAAGGCGCTGGCACAATAGAGAATAGCGATATAAAACCCGGCGTGTAAGCCGGGTTTTTTGCGCCGTTATTTTCAAGAAACACTATCCACCAACAGCAAATACCCATCAAATCCGCTTTCAAAAAGTTCCTTTGTAATCTCGCCTTCATCGGTTAAAAACACATAACGATAAGCCTCTGTTTCGTATGTGCGTATAAGAGAATATTCTTTTTCCGTTATCTTCCCGGCACCGAATTTATCGCGTGTGGTATCGACGGTTAAGTGGAATATGATACCGTCAAACATGACGTCCGCGATGATAGCGTCACCCTCTATGGTATATTGTGTTATGCGTATGGCGGCGCTTTCTTTTGCATCCACAGCTTCGTAAAATTCCGTCAGTTTGTTTGCATTGCTTGCATTGCCATGCACGTCAACATAATCGCCGTTTTTAACGGCATCTTCCGGCAGATACGGATCGGGCAGATCCTCAAGCTCTAACATAAACGCGGGCGTATTCAAAACTTCAGGCGTTTGCGCTATCGTTAAAGTAGGCCTTTGTGTCGGCAGAACGGCAGTATCGTCAGGTATCCCGGTGCTCGCGCAGCCTGCGGTTACAAAAAGGAACATACAAAGCGCAAAGTATAGGCTTTTCTTCATCGTTATTCCTCCCGATAAACTTCCTATAAATGCAACGAAAACATATTCTAAAAGGTTGCACCACTGCTGCATAGCTTTGCATTTTTGTATAGATGTGGTATGATGAGCCGACAAAAAAGATAAGGATACATCCAGTATGATAAGCACCCAGGGAGTTTCCCTTCAATTCGGCGGAAGGCCGCTGTTTCAAAACGTAGATATACAGTTTACACCCGGCAACTGTTATGGCCTCATCGGCGCAAACGGCACGGGAAAGTCTACATTCTTACGCATTTTATCGGGCGAGCTTGAACCAAGCAGCGGCATGGTGAATGTGACCCCCAACGAGCGTATCGCTGTATTAAGGCAGGATCATTTCGCATTTGACGAATTTACCGCGCTTGAAACCGTAATTATGGGCCACCAGCGCCTATATGAGATCATCCGTTTGAAGGACGAACTCTACAACAAGCCTGATTTCGACGATGCGGACGGCATACGCCTTGCGGAGCTTGAAGGCGAGTTTTCCGAGCTCGACGGTTGGAATGCTGAGTCAGACGCGGAAACCATGCTAAACGGCCTTGGTATAACCGGCGATTACCATCAAATGAAAATGTCGGAGCTTGACGGACCGCGCAAGGTTAAAGTGCTTTTAGCACAGGCGCTATTCAAAAAGCCGGACATTTT
>JAEWZS010000223.1 GCA_023458355.1 Bacillota bacterium | reverse complement strand
CCAGCTCCACAGAACGCTTTTTGCACCTTTATCAAGTACGCGATAATGAATATTCGCATACCTTTTCCAATTCGTATAGCAATAGTTGTCGCCCCCCAGATGAATCGCAACTGTGTCCGGTGTGATTCTTTCTATTGTGGAGCTATATATCTTGTCGTTATTTTGGATGGAGTAATCTGTACTGCGCTCAAACGGCAAAAAGGTTTCGTCCCGTCCCACAATTTCATCCGCAGGCAAGTGAAATTCAACGTCGTTATCCGGATTGTGTGAAGATACTATGATATAACAGCCCGGATAGCGTTCTCGCAACACCTGTATTCCGCACTTTGCCAGCGCCTCACCGCCGTGGTTATAACAGCCTCCGTGCCCGTAAATTAAAAATCTGCGCTCCATATTTATTGCCTCCTGTCTGCGATGACCAGCTTCTCATACAAATCGTTCGCATGGTCGTCCAATAAGTCGGATTCAAAAGCAAAATCATCTCGCAGAGTACAATTTTTGCAGTATGCATTTAGACCATCGGTTTTTTCTTTTAATACTCCGAGAAGCATTTCACGGCGTTCAGAACTGTTCCATATCTCGACAAGACTTTTGCGCTGAATATTGAAGCTTTCATGTGTTAAACCGTTATACAGCCTGCAGGCGGATACCTGCCCGTCAGCTTTAACAGCAAACCGGAAAAACGGCGATGCACAAATCCTAACGGCTTTGTCACGCATGTCATACCGGCTCAAAATGTTTTTTTCTCCTAAAATAGGATCATAGGATACCTCGTGGAACACCCGAACGGTTTTTTCGATGCTCATCGTATCGCAAATATTTTTAAATGCCTCATAAAAAGCATTTTCGTGTTCCCCTACACAGGTATCCATCGTCTTACAGGCGACTTCAGCGCTGCCCTTATGGTGGTACAGGTATTCAATCTGCTCAAGATACCGCTCAAAATCAACTTTAACGCCACAGTTTTCTTTAAAACTTTCTTGCGAAAGTCCGTTGACGGATATTTTAATATGATCAAGCCCGGCGTTGATCAAATCATCTGTGAGCTGATGATGTAAGGCGAGACCGTTTGTTGTTATTGTGATTCTCGGAATACGCGCAATATTTTTAAACTGCTCTATCATCCAAGGAAGCCTTTTGTGCAGCAATGGTTCTCCCATTCCCGCAAAGCCAACTTGCTTTACCTGATTGGGGAACTCCATTGTTTGCTTAAGCAATAGATCAAAAAGTTCATCGCTCATCGATTGAAAAACATGCCCGCTGCGCAAAATTTCATCTTTGGGTAGCGAATGCAGACAATACTTGCATTTCATGTTGCATGAACTGATAGGCTCGATTTCAATGACAAAAGGGGTATCCAACGGTATTACGCTCCAAAGCGGAACACGATTCTTGTTATAAATCTTGCTGATCTGTGCCATTTGTGAACTCCTTTTCTTTAAAGATCCGATAACGACATTATCTCATCATCGGAATCTATCAAAAAACACGTTGATATCTGCAAAGCAATCCGCGTTTGCGTTTATCTGATCTTTATCCCAGTTCCACCACTTCACGCGCTCCAGTATATCGATTTGATCCCTTGTGAATCGATATTTCTTCACACGACCGGGCACTCCTACAACAATCGTATAGGGTGGAACATCTTGAAGTACGACTGCTCCGGTGCCTATAATCGCACCGTTTCCTATACTTTTCACGCGCGAGGCGTTAATGACTGCATTTGCCCCGATCCAAACGTCATGACCAATTGTTAAACGGTTTGCCTGCGCTGTAGGCGCAAGACTTAGGCAAGACGCTATCGTAAGTTGATGAATGCTATGATCTGCCACTACCTGTGCTGTACGGTTGATTGACGAATAATGTCCAATAGATTTTACGAGAGGAATCCATCCTAAAATGGCATCATACGAACTGACCCTTTTGCCAACGGTCATATTCCCGCAAATTAATTCGCGGTCGGAAAGCTCTGTCCATAAGGAATAATCCTCATGACCGAATCCGATTTTCTCTAAAGCGGAAACCATAGAAAGGATTACACGATCGGTTATTTGAAACACAAAAGCATAATGTTTGGTGCGATCAAGCACATGATAGGGCAATACTTTATATCCGGTCTGATACTCGAAAAATTTACGATTGTCATAATCCGCATCCACAAAAAAGCTGATTTCAACGCCAAGCTCAGTAATTAGACGCATATTGACAGCTGTAAAAGTTCCAGCACCAATAACAGCTATTTTCCTGCCGTTTGCTTTTAGTAGTAATTCTTCTGCGACCCTACGCATATTTTGCTATCCAGTCCTTTTCAAAATCCAATATATACGGACAACTTAAAAATACATCGCGGTGCATGTTCAGTTCGTGTTTCAATGTAATAAGCTCTTTGTCACACCCGGATAGTTTTAGTCGCGTTATCTTTTCCACCATACTGATCATAAACGACCACTCAAAATACTGCCATACCGCTTTACTTTCCGGGAAAAGCCCGCTCAGCCAAACGGTACGCTCGCGGTAAGCTCGCAAGTATTCACCAAGGATCTCGGGGGTAATTAGGCTATGGTTTGTTGTCCATGCGGAGTTGTTACTTTCGTGACGGTTGACCGTATATTTTGATAACCCGTGATAAGCAACACACTGTGCATCTGCAAGCAGACGGTGCATTTGCGAAATATCATCGTAGCGATCATTCTCAGGAAAACGAATCCGCCGCCCTAAGTGCCTCGAAAACAGTTTGGTGGGGAATCCCATGTTGTACCGTTTGCGCCACATCAGCTCTACTAACGCTTCCTCAGCGGTCATGATGCACTTTTCATCAAACACCTTGTCGGCGGCTCCGCAAATGGCCACATCCGCATGGTTATCCGTAGCAAGCCTCCATAAGAACTCCAAAAAATCCGGTTCGCAGGTGTCGTCGTCATCAATGAAGGCAATATAGTCACCAATTGCTACATCAAGCCCTGTGTTGCGCCCGGCACCGATGCTGCCTCGCGTACGGTGGATTACACGGATGCGGGAATCCTTAGCTGCATACTGCTCGGCTACCTCCCCGCTTAAGTCGGTGGAACCGTTGTTAACGATGATAAACTCAAAATCGCGATATGTCTGAGCGAGTATGCATTCTATCATACGCCCTATAAGCTTTTCGCGGTTATAGGTCAGCATAATAACGGAAATCATCAATCTTCCCACACTTTCCATTCGGCTTTTCCGGCTTCCCATAAATTGTCCAGTAAGCCCTTATCACGCTGCGTGTCCATGCATTGCCAGAAACCTTCGTGACGGTATACACCAAGCCGCATGTCGGCACTGAGCTGCTCGAGAGGGCGACGCTCTAAAACGCACTTGTCCCCATCGAGATAATCGAATATGGCGGGTTCCATCACCATAAAGCCCGCATTGATCCAATGATTATCCTCTTTGGCTTTCTCGCGAAACCCGACCACACAGTTTTTTTGCTCATCCAGTTCCAGCACGCCAAAACGCCCGACCGGCTGTACCGCCGTAAGCGTTACCACCATATCGGATGATCGATGCTGACGTAAAAGCGCATGAAGATCTACGTTACTCACACCATCTCCGTAAGTAAGCATAAAAGGCTCGTCCCCGACATAGGGGCGGATGCGCTTGATACGACCGCCGGTCTGGGTGTTTAAACCGGTATCCACAATCGTGACCTTCCAAGGCTCGGCAACATTGTTATGTACAATCATTTTGTTTTCATCGGAAAAGTCAAACGTTATGTCGGAACGGTGCAGGTAATAATCGGCAAAATACTCTTTTATTACATAGCCTTTATATCCGCAGCATATGACGAACTCCTGAAAACCGAAATGCGAGTAATACTTTAAGATGTGCCATAAAATGGGTGCATTTCCTATCTCGATCATAGGTTTTGGCTTGAGATGGGACTCCTCGGAAATTCTCGTTCCGAGCCCGCCCGCTAAAATAACTACCTTCATCAGCGTCCCTCTTTCGCACTCCAAGAATAAAACTATACACATACCTTTTCGGTAGAATGGAGCGGGAACTGAAGCAAATACATATCTTTCTGATATCTTTTGTGGTAAAGTAGCAGCGGATAAATGTAACATATCTATTATGGGGTGAAGAGTTTGAAAAACGGGGAAAAGTCCCGCACAAAGCGATTCGGGAGAACTATCCTGCTTATACTTGCGGGGTTATTACTTCTTATCGTTGGTTTTGCATTTATTGCTTTTTCTGAAGAGCTTCGTATCATAAACTCAATCGAGAAAGCAGTAGACGATAAGCCGGTCTACTACATGGAAGTAAACGGCGATTATCATTTTGAGGATTTTCTCAAATCCGGAGGAGCATCTTCGGATGATGAAGTGGGAGCTTTTCTTACAAAATGTATTTCCAAGGGATTTTATTCGGTAGATGTTCAAGAAAACGGACCCGCGTGCAGCACCATTTCCGCAACCGCACCTGACGGATCACATGTTTGGGGGCGAAATTTCGATTGGACGGGGTCTGTCCCGATTATCGTTAAATGCATTCCTAACGATGGATATGCATCCGTTTCCACCTGCGATTTTCAGAATATCACAAACTCCCCCGATGTTGTTCCGGAGGATTTCGCCAATAAAATGCTTGCCATTGCGGCTCTGTATGTACCAATGGACGGAGTAAATGAAGCCGGGCTTTGCGTTGCCGACCTTCAAGTAAACGAGGGAGGGATGCCGGTTGTCGATACGAACAAGCCGGATTTGACCGTCACAACGGCGATTAGGCTTGTGTTAAATAAAGCAGCAGATGTGGATGAAGCGGTGGAACTATTAACGCTCTATGATATACATGCCTCGGGCGGCATCAGCCATCATCTTGCGATTTCGGACGCTTCCGGCGCATCGGTTTCCGTTGAGTTTACGAGGGAAGGTATTGAAGTTGTCAACACGAATTTTGTGACAAACTTCAATATGGCGATTGGAGATACATCTGCCGGTGGGGAAAGCGCAAAACAGCGTTATGAATACTTAGTATCCGTTTATGAGCAAAACAACGGCTCGCTGACGGTAGATCAAATAAGAGATGCCCTTAATAATGTCGCACAGACAGGGGAATGGGCAACGCAATGGTCCGTTGTGTACGGGCAAAACACCTCGAACATCTGTTATTACTTCGAGCGCAACTTTGAAAATGCATTCAACTTTTCCGTAAAGTAGAGGGATCAGCATGAAAATTACGGCACTTGTAGAG
>JAEWZS010000222.1 GCA_023458355.1 Bacillota bacterium | reverse complement strand
CGACCGCGCCCGTGAGCGCGTAATACGGGTTAACACCGCATAAAAATACCGCAGCGACACAGGCTATGCTAAGCGGGGAAAGCCCGCTTAAGCCATAAGCCGACGAGCCCAAAAGGGCCGACAGCACAAGCTCTGCAAGCTCAAAGGGGAACGCACGGCGTTTAAGATAGGGGATGAGTTGGCTTTTGAGCCTAAGCACAGCCTCGTGCATGCGCCGTCACCTACCGTATATATAGATATAAAAGCACGTCCATCACCATCATAGGGAATCACGTACGAAAAAACTGTCAAACAAACGGCGTGAAACTCTGCGAAATAGGGGGAACCGGCGTGTTTGCGCGTCGATGTACCAAATGGTATAATATAAAATGTAAAAATCCGATAAGAGGGTGAATGTATGCAGCAGGCACTCCATTCTTACGCCGCCTCCAACCATGTGCGATTGGCCGCGGCCTCCCCGGTTCTCACCTTGAGTGATATAGAAAAAAACGCGCAGGCGGTAATCGACTGCATCCTGAAGGCAGATGAGATATCAGCAGACTATCTCGTGCTGCCGGAGCTTTGCCTAACGGGTGCAACACTCGGTTCTCTTACGCGACAGCCTATCGTTTTAAATGCCGCGCAAAAGGCGCTGCGCGATATCGTCGAGGCGGTTAAATTTACGCGCGTCACCACGGCGGTAGGGCTTCCGTATCTTTTAAATGGCCGTGTCCGCTCCTGCGTAGCGCTCATCCGCGGACCGCGTGTTTACGCCATTCTACCCTCGTCCTGCGCCAAAGCACCGTTTGGCTTTTTACCGGATGTGGATTACGATGACGGCTCGGAAATCGCATTGGCACCGTTCCCGCGCGTAGCCGTATGCTTCGGAAACGAGCTGTTCCTGCGCGCAAAGCCGCACGCGGGTTATACCATATTGATGCCATCCTCACTCAACGCTACGGCTGGGAGTTTTAACGAAGTTAAACGCAAGCTTGCCGCCTACTCCGCGCGCACGGGTTCAGCGGTCGCATATGCCTCGCCCAACGCGGGAGAATCCACAAGTTCGTTCGTGTTTGATGGGTTTTGTGCCATCGCGGCCGGTGGCGAGGTGCTTGAAGCAAAAGCCGCTTTCGGTGACGAGACATTTCTTTATGCAGATGTCGACAGCGGTGCTCTTTTCCCGTTTGAGCCCTATGTAGAGCAACGAAGCAAAAGCGAGCTGTATCTATCTAACGACCCCGACGAAGCGAACGGGGAGCTCGATCGCATTTTATCCCTGCAAGCGACTGCGCTTTCAAGACGGCTTTCTTTTATAAACGGGAAAGGCTTTGTAATCGGCGTTTCGGGTGGTGCGGACAGCACGCTTGCACTTTTGGCTGCCTGCGCCGCAGCCGATCAAATGGGATTAAAACGCGACAGCGTGCTCGGCGTATCCATGCCGGGGTTTGGCAGCTCCGAGCGCACCAAAAACAACGCCCGTGCACTCATAGAGGGCCTCGGCTGCAGTTTCCGTGAGATTGATATCCGCCCTGCTTGCGAACAGCATTTCAAAGACATCGGTTACAGCGCCGATTCGGGGCGCAACACGGTTTTTGAAAATGTGCAGGCGCGGGAGCGTACAAAAATACTCTTGTCGATTTCCAATATGAATGGTCTTTTAGATGTAGGAACAGGGGATCTTTCGGAATCGGCGCTCGGTTGGACGACATTCGGCGGCGATCATCTTGCACAGTACGACGTGAACGCATCGATCCCGAAAACGATCTTGCGCCGTGTGATTAAACGTGCACAGACGTACTTCCCTGAGGTGCAAAGCCTCCTCGAAGACATTTTATTAACCCCCGTAAGCCCTGAGCTTTGGCCGCTCGTGGAGGGTAGGCAGGAGCAGCAGACGGAAAAAATCGTAGGCCCCTATGAGCTGCACGACTTTTTCATCTTCCACATGCTCGTTAATAAAAAAAGCCCGCACGAGCTTTATACACTCGCGTGCAACGCGTTTTCCTTTGACGCTGAGACCGTGTATAAGACACTCGGCATATTCTTGAATCGCTTTTTCTCCCAGCAGTTCAAGCGCAACTGCGCGCCTGAGGCTCCTTGTATTTTGCTTTCCATTAGCCCCAGTGTGTTCACCATGCCCTCGGACATGATAGGGCAAACATGGCTTCATGAATACGAACGAATCGTTGAACAGCCTTAACGATTGAAACACCTATTTCCTTGTGTTAAGCTGTCTTTACTAAATAACTTGGAGAAACAAACATGCAAAACGTATACGATGTGCTCGAAGCGCGCGGCTTTACGCGCCAATGCTCGCACCCGGAAGAGCTAAAAGCGCTCCTTGCAACAGAGAAAGTAACATTCTACATCGGCTTTGACCCAACGGCCGACAGCCTCCACATAGGCCACTATGTGGCGCTTATGACGATGGCGCATATGCAGCGCGCGGGGCACAGGCCAATTGTGCTTTTAGGCGGCGGCACCGCCGCCATCGGCGATCCCTCTGGAAAAACCGACATGCGTCGCATGATGACCGTAGAGGAGCTCGACAACAACGCCGCGCAATTTCAAAAGCAAATGGCGCAGCTTATCGACTTTTCTGACGGGAAGGCGATTTTAGAGAACAATGCACGCTGGCTTCGCTCCCTAAACTTTCTCGATTTCATGCGCGATATAGGCGTACACTTCTCCGTAAATCGCATGCTCGCAGCCGAATGTTATAAGCAGCGCATGGAAAAAGGGCTTACCTTCTTTGAAATGAGCTACATGCTCATGCAAAGCTATGACTTTTTAGTGCTCAACCAAGAGTATAACTGTGTGCTTCAAATGGGCGGCGACGACCAGTGGAGCAATATCTTAGGCGGTGCTGATTTAATACGCCGCAAGGAGCAGCGCCCCGCTTTCGCGCTCACCACAGCACTTTTGACAACGAGCGAAGGCAAGAAGATGGGTAAGACCGAGAAGGGTGCACTCTGGCTCGATAAAGAAAAAACGCCCGTATACGATTTTTATCAGTACTGGCGCAATGTAGACGACGCCGATGTGAAAACCTGCTTATGCCTTTTGACATTCTTGCCGCTTGAAGAGATTGAAGTGCTCTGCAAAGAAGGTGGATCTGCACTTAACAACGCCAAGAGCGTGCTTGCTTTCACGCTTACAGAACAGGTGCACGGCACGGAGGAAGCAACGAAAGCGAAAACCGCCGCTGAGGCATTATTCGGTGGCGGCAGCAACCTTGAAAATATGCCCACTGTGGCGCTCACGCAAAGCCAAATCGAGGAGACCGGGCTTCGCGTAACGGACCTTCTCGTTCTCGGCAAGCTTTGTATGAGCAAGTCCGATGCCCGCCGCATGATTGAGAGCGGCGCGGTGTTTGCGGATGAAGAAAAGGTGAGTGACGTTTATTTTGCGCTTGACGAAAATTCGCTTGAGCAAGGTGTACTGTTGCGTAAAGGCAAAAAAGGCTTTGTGCGCATTCTGAGGGTGTAACATGCGGCCGTATACGACCGTAAACCTCGCCTCCCGCATCGAGTTTAGTGTCAACCGGTCTAGGTTTATAGGCAGGTGCTTCCCCCTTATAAACGAGGAGGAGGCACTTCGCTTTCTTGCGGATATAAGAAAAGAGCATTGGGATGCCACCCACAACTGCTATGCCTATGCGCTCGGGCCGTCGTTTGAGACGGCACGTTTTTCAGACGACGGAGAGCCGGGTGGTACTGCGGGCTTGCCGATGCTGGAGGTATTAAAAAACAAAGGCGTTACGGATGCGCTTGTGATTGCGACGCGCTATTTCGGCGGTGTGCTGTTGGGTACAGGCGGGCTTGTCCGCGCCTATTCCCGTACGGCATCGGAAGCCGTTTTAGAAGCAGGTATCGTACACATGCGCCCTGCACGCCATGTTTTTATACGTATCGATTATGCTCGTTACGGTGCCGTGGAAAGCTATGTGCGACAACATGCGGGCGAAGTCGAATGTAAATTTGCTGAAGATGTGACAATCTCCGCAATGGTTTCTACGGAGCGGTTAAGTGCATTTCAAAAAGACATTACCGAGCTTACCGACGGCCGCGCCGCAATCACGCTTTTAGAAGAAGCGTATTTGCGACTATCTGCGCTTTCAGACTAATTTTTGAACAAATTTCGTATTTTACACGCAAAGGTGGCACTTAACCGGCTTTTCGATTATAATGATTGGTACGAATGTACCAATCACTGCGTGTCAAAAAGTGACCCGTCACTTTTTTGAGATAACACGCTTTACCTAAAATGCTTCGCATTTCCACCCTGCGGGTACTACTGATGTCGCCTGCAG
>JAEWZS010000221.1 GCA_023458355.1 Bacillota bacterium | reverse complement strand
TTTGAAGGATAGCACTAAGGCGCAGCTGATTCTCACCTTCGATTAGCTTAATAATCGCGACAAACAGGATGATGAGGGCAAATGCTTGTGCCCAAATTTTAAAGTGCTTAACGATATTGCTCATTTTCTCCTCCTATAAACCTAATCTTTCTTTTAGTGCGGCCACATAGTGCCGATTGATAATCTGAGCTTCGCCGTTGCGCAAAAATACCTTAAGGCGGTGGTTATCCAGGGGACTTACATTTTTTATAAGAACCGTGTTTACAATGCAGCTTTTTGAAATCCGGACAAATGTGCTGCTTGCAAGCCTTTTTTCTAGTTCGGCCAGCGTTTGTGCGCATTCATATACGCTGCTTGCACAGTAAGCAAACGACCTTTTATCAACCGATTCGAAGTAAAATACGCTTGAAAGCGGGAGAAGGCGCGTTGTTCCATCTGCTTTTACCGCAATAGGGTTCGAAAGAACGCGGATATAGTCCACAATATTTTTTAAGCTGCCTTCAACCCGTTTGCATCGAATTACAATCTCTGCCTCTCTGTATCCGGGACTTTCATCAATTGTCAACTTGATTCCCATAACACTATCCTTTCTTTTACTCTTAAGCCAATTATAGTTTGTCATACCGTGCGTCCGCAATGGACTCGGCGTAACCTGCCATTTACTATGGCTAAGCTGCCCCGCTGAAACAATGGCAAACAAAAAACGCCCTTAAGGGCGTTGATTTTGTTTGGCGGTGTTGCACCAAACGGAGTGGGTACCACCGATGTCGAGCCTACGCTCGACGTATTAAGGACGCTGTTGCGATTTTACGGCAGCAAAGCTGCCACCGGGGCTTCAAGTCCCTCCTAATAATGGCAAACGCAAAAGCAGGCACCCATTGGGGTGCCTGCTTCTGTATTGGTGCCGAAGGTGGGACTTGAACCCACACGTTGTCGCCAACAACGGATTTTGAGTCCGTCACGTCTGCCATTCCATCACTTCGGCATGCTGCGAAAAAGATTTTATCACATTGGCACAACGTTTGCAAATGCAATTTTATCAGATGGGTCAGAAATCGACAAAATAAGAAATTATTCCGACGATAGTATTTATAAATTAACATATAAGTCGAATTGTGTAAGTAAATAATTTAAATAAAAGGCTTGTAATTTACCATATGTTGGCTTAAAATAAACGTCGAACACCTTGTGAAAAGGTATAAATTGATAAACAAGTAAATGTGAAAACGTGTAAATTATAGAATAAACAAGGTGCACTGTTTACGAATGCGGAAGGGCTAGAGGCCGACAAAAACACGGAATCGCACCGATGAAAAAACTTGAAGGATGTTATGTAACCTATGAGCATGAGAGAATTGACGCTGCACGACGCGCTGATGGCGATTTGGGACCGCATAATATTTGTTGTTCTATTTACGCTTGCGGCAGCGGGGGCAGCGGCCTATGTGAGTTTCAACGTTCTTCCTCCGGTATACAACGCAACGACCACATTGTATGTTCTGAGCCGCTATACAGAAGGCACCATAAGCTACATGGATGTTAACACCAGCACACTTTTGGTGAACGATTATCAAGCGCTTGCTTCGAGCAGCCGTGTACGCACGGGAGCTGCCCAAATGGTGGGGCTTAATAATTTGGATGGGTTTGAGATTACGATCTCTACGGAAAGCAGCACACGCATGATCTATGTTGATGTTGTAGGAGTTGACCCGGTTGTAACGGCAAACGTTGCAAATGCGATTGCCGATAACCTTTCCGCTTGCATTTTAGAGGTTATGCAAGTCGAAAACATCAGCCTTATCGATTCCGCTGTACCGCCTACTATGCCATCGGGGCCGAACGCGTTAAGAAACACCGTTCTTGCCGGAATGTGTGCATTGGTGCTGTCCGTCGGCATCGTTCTCTTTGCAGAAGCGGTCAATACGCGCATCCGCACCTATGAGGATGCGGAAAAACTACTGAACCTGCCCGTACTCGCACAAATCCCAAAATTAAACAAGAAGCTGCAAATGCATTAATGGGAGACAGCATGAAAAGCGTAAACGACGTTTATGAACTTTATAACGGCAAACCCGGCATTCAGGAGGCGTTTCGAGCCCTAAGGACAAACATCCAGTTTTCAAGTGTCGATAAGCCCGTCAAGACGCTCGTGTTTACAAGCGCTTTGCTGGCGGAAGGAAAAACGACTGTTGCACTTACGTTTGGTATTTCCATGGCGGACGCGGGTAAGAAAACGCTGCTTTGGGAAATGGACAGCCACCGCCCGATGCTCGGTAACGGGCTAAATGAAAGGCCCAAATACAACTGGATGAATGTTTTGTGTGAAAACGTATCCGCTTTGGATGCTGTGTCACTTACAAGAATTAAAAATCTATACTTCTTGGATGTCGAGCCGCAAATGACGCATATAGCCGAAGTAATCGGTTCCAACAAATTTGCCACTCTTCTCAATGAGCTTAAAAAAGAATTCGACATGATCATTTTTGACACCCCGCCGCTTGGGAGGTTTATTGAGACTGCCGTTCTCGCAAACCGTGCGGACGGGACTGTGCTCGTCATCCGCCCCGATATGGTCGATCTCAAAAGGGAGCGCGAGGTAATTACCCAGTTAGAAAAGGTGAATGCTCGAATACTCGGGGTTGTGCTCAACGGGGTCAAGGCTGACAAGCACGATTATTACAGCTACTACACGCCGGGTAGGCACAACAAACGCGCGAAAAAGAAAAGTGCGCAGCAATCGAGTTAATGCGGAGGAAAACATGCTGGACGGGCATTGTCATATCCTGTACGGGATGGATGACGGTGCGAAGGATTTTAATGATTCCATCGCAATGCTTATTGCGGCAAAAGCTGCGGGGGTCACAGGTATTGTCGCAACGCCGCATGTGAACGACGCGCACTTTGATTTTTCTCTTGCACAAGAGCGTAAAGAGGAGCTTACAGAATACGCAAACCATTTCGGAATCCGGCTTAAATTGGGCAGCGAGGTACAATGGCAAGCGCTTTCAGAAATTCTAACCGAAGATAACCTTACGCGATACTGCACCGAAGACACGAACGAGATCCTAATCGACTTTAACCTAAAGGGAGATTTGCCCAAGGATATGATTAAGAAGATTTTTGCACTTCAGCGGCACGGGCTTAAGGTCATCATTGCGCATCCGGAGCGGTATTTGTGCGTTCAAAAAGAAATCCTCGTCGCAAAGGAATGGCTGAACATGGGTTGCTCTCTCCAACTCGACGCCAATGTGCTGCTTTTGTCCGCATTTGATAATAGTAAGCGAAGCGCAACAGCGATGCTTAAACAGGGGATGTACCAAAGCTTCGCATCCGATGCACATTGTGCCCGCGATTATGAGCGCTTCTTTAAATCGGCCTCAAAGGTTAGGAGCAGGATTTCGGCATGAAAGAAGACGTTGTAAAAAAGAAAATACCCGTATTGAAGGCCTTCCTCATTATTATCGCTGCCGTTTGCCTTGCCGCGCTGTGTGCTTGCGGTTACCTCTATTGGAATATGCGGAGCATGCAAACCGAGGCTGTAAAGGTAGTCGAGAAAACGCCTGAGCCTCTATCGCAAACACCCGCTCCTGCGCCGTCGCTATCGCCTGTTGTGGGTGTACCCGAAGATATCGATGAGGATCACGACGATGCGGTTGAAACCCAACAGATAGCGGAAGATCCTATTTATGATCTTGACACCATAGATGAAAGCATCATCAACATACTTCTCCTAGGTGAAGATATCCGCCCCGGTGAAGCCGGGCAGGGCCGGTCCGATACGATGATGCTTCTTTCCTATAACCGTGAAAAAAACGAGGCAAGTTTGGTTTCATTCCTGCGCGATACGTACGTGCATATACCGGAGCGCAACACATGGAACCGCATCAACGCTGCGTATCGGTTTGGCGGTGTAGGGTTAACCATCAATACCATCAACAAAAATTTCGGGCTGGATATCCAGTACTACATTAAGACCGATTTTGAGAACTTGGAGAACATTGTAGAAATGCTCGGAGGTTTGGAGCTGAGCATCACAAAAAAGGAAGCTGCCTATATAAACGCTACCATGCAAACAAGTTTGCTGCCTGAAGAAGAAGGAACGTATTTGCTTAACGGCCAGCAGGTGCTGGTTCACTGCCGCAACCGCAAAACGGGCGATGGTGACTGGGGGCGTACCAACCGCCAGCGCAAGGTGATGCTCGCGTTTTTTAACCGCGCCAAGCAGGAACGAGATGTGGCCACATTGGTTGCTCTTGCGAACAGCCTTATGAGCTATGTAGAAACCAACCTCGATACAGGCGCATTGATACAGCTTGGCATAGATTCTGTTTTTTCGGAGGGCTTTGTATTCAAAAGCGGAGCCGTTCCGTTTGAAGGCACATGGAAGTATGCAAGCATCAATGGGGCAAGCGTTATTGAGATCGACAGAGAGAAAAACGAAAAACGGCTGCATCAGTTTTTATATGGCGACGAGTAATAGGGGGAATGCTGCGCTATGGGGATACATGAAACGTCGGACGCTAAACCAAAAGATAAGCTTCGTCCAAAAGGACTGTTTCGGCAGTTGGTATTTCTTCTAATCGATGTGGTACTGATATGTGTTTCAACGGCGCTTGCACTTTTGCTGCGCTTTGATTTCGGCATGGGCGGAGACGTAACGGTGCATAGCTTACTTCGCTATTTGCCGGTACATGTGCTTATCTACATGTTTGTGTTTGTGTTCGGCGGGCTTTACCGGGTGCTGTGGAAGTACGCGGGGATGCACGAACTGGCAAGGCTGTGCGTTTTATCCGCAATAGGCTGTATCATAACGCACATCGCCAATATAGCTATTTCATTGGGTTTTTCAAGCTCCGTCATATTTATAACCGCGCTGCTTGTCGCCCTTTTCATCGGCACGTCGCGCTTATGGGAGCGTACCGCAAGACAAATACGCAGAGATGTAAAAAGCCATTCCGGAGCCGATAAAAATAAAAAAAGGCTTATGATTGTTGGCGCAGGTGGGGGCTGCAGCTATGTTCTGAATTTATGCAACAGGGAGAAGGGCTTGCATTCCGTTCCCGTGCTCATTATCGATGACGACCCGAGCAAGCAGGGGATGCGCCTCCAAAACGTGCCCATCCTCGGCACGAGCAAAGACATACCGGTACTTGCGGAGCAGAATAAAATCCAAGAGATCATTATCGCTATTCCGGCGGCACGTATTGCTGACTCCGATGGGTTGATAGGCTTATGCAAACAGACCATGTGCCGCGTACGCATACTGTCTGTTGCACAGGGGATCGATGCACCTCCCGCCAAAAAGACATTTCAACTGCGGGATGTGGATGTTGCCGACTTTTTAATGCGAAACGAGGCACATCTTGACCTTGCGGGAACAAGCGCCTACTTGACCGGTAAAACCGTGTTGATTACGGGCGGCGGAGGCTCCATAGGCTCGGAGCTTTGCAGGCAGGTAATGCGCTTTTCTCCAAAGCTTCTTGTGGTATACGACATTTATGAGAACAGCTCGTACGAGCTTGAATGCGAACTGAAGCAGGCGTACAACGGCGATTGCCGCATACAAGTTGTTATCGGCTCCATTCGCGACAGAATGAGGCTTAATGAAGTATTCGCGCAGTATCGGCCGGATGTGGTGTTCCATGCAGCAGCGCATAAACACGTACCCTTAATGGAGCAGTCCTACGGCGAAGCGATTAAAAACAACGTCTCCGGCACGCGAAACCTATTAGAAGTATCGGAGCGGTTCAATGTAGAACGCTTTGTAATGCTGTCCACGGATAAGGCAGTAAACCCCACGAGCATTATGGGTGCAACAAAACGCATCAACGAAATGATGGTACAGCTATTCTCCAAGGAAAGCCGCATGAAATGCATGATGGTACGGTTTGGAAATGTGCTAGGGTCCCACGGCAGCGTGCTACGCTTGTTTGAGGGGCAAATCAAAATGGGCGGGCCTGTGACCGTGACGCATCCGGATATCGTGCGCTTTTTCATGACCATCCCCGAAGCCGCACAACTGGTGCTGCAAGCGGGTGCGTTTGCCCAAAGCGGTGCAATTTACGCGCTCGATATGGGGAAGCCGATCCGTATTATGGACCTTGCCGAAAAGGTAATACGCTTTTACGGTTACGAACCGAATGTTGACATGCCCATTAAAATCACAGGGCTTCGCCCGGGCGAAAAGCTATATGAGGAATTGCTGTGCGAAAATGAGCGCGCGCAGCTTATCACAACGGATCATGAAAGAATATTCGTGGTACCGGCGGTTGATATCGATAAAAATTGGTTCAACGAACACCTTGCGCTGCTTGAGCAGGAGGTAGGGCAGGGATTTATGGAAAGCCGCGGGGGCAAGAAGCTTGTTCAAATGCTTATAAAAGAGCTTGTCCCAAATTATGAGCCGTCCGAACTTCAACACCAGGTGTGGCACATAGAAAGATCTTCATTAAGCCAAAAGATTACAGGCTAATATAACAT
>JAEWZS010000220.1 GCA_023458355.1 Bacillota bacterium | reverse complement strand
GGAAACCGATTTTCTGCTCAACGACGGCACCGTGAGGTTTACGCTTGAGCAGGAGGAGGAATTCCTAGACAATAAATCCAACGACCCGCTTGGCGGCATATTCATCGGCAGAGTTGACGGTGAACTTGTGGGCTCGTTTGGGCTTGACACACAGCCGCGCGAACGCGTAAAGCACAATACGACCGTGGGCATTACGGTTTTAAAAAAATTCTGGGGCTTAGGTATCGGCAACGCTTTCTTTACCTATATATTCGATTTCGCAAGGGAAACAGGCGTTACCAAAAACCTTTGGTTAAGTGTTCGAGTGGACAACGAGCGGGGTATCTCACTTTATAAAAAGTTTGGCTTTGAAGAGATCGGCCGCCACAAAAATACGATCTTTGTGCGAGATACTTACTACGACGAAATTTTGATGGATGCAGAACTATGAGATTGTTTGATACCCATGCACATTTGACCGATGAGCGCTTTGACGCTGACCGCGAAGCGCTTATCGCTTCGTTTCCCCAAAAAAACATTGCGCTTGTTATGGATATCGCCTGCGACGTGCGCGAGGCAGACGAAACTATATCGCTCCTTGACCGCTATCCCTACATCTACGCAACGGTAGGTATGCACCCGCATATCGCGGCGGAAACGGAGCTAAAACATCTTGACGAGATGAAAGCGCTTGCGAAACATGAAAAGGTACTGGCCATCGGCGAGATAGGGCTTGATTACCATTACGATTTTGCGCCGCGCGACGTGCAAAAAAAATGGTTTGCCATGCAGCTTGAGCTGGCACAGGAATTAAACCTCCCCGTGAGCCTCCATGTCCGCGAAGCATTCGGCGACTGTATGGATATTCTCAACGCTCACAAAAAAGGTCTGAAAGGCGTCATGCACTGCTACTCCGGCAGCCTCGAAACAGCGTATCTTTGCATGGATTTGGGGCTTTACATAGCATTTGGCGGGGCGATTACGTTTGAAAACGCCAACAAGCTTTCCGCCGTAGCTGCGCGCGTCCCGCTTGAAAGCATCGTGCTCGAGACCGACTGCCCGTATTTAACGCCTGTTCCGTATCGCGGCAAGCGCAATGCCCCCTCGCTCATGGTGCACACCGCAGCAAAACTCGCGGCCTTGCAGGATAAGACCACGGAGGAGGTCGCAGAGGCAACATATCAAAATGCGATAAAGCTGTTTGAAATGCAAAGTACATAATCCTTACTGTTTTCTTCTCAAAAAGTTCACGGCGCGGGCGCTTTTACCCGTGCCGTTTCTCTATCCGCGCCTTTGCGTTTATGTTAGAATGAGTGCATGGAAAACAACGATATGCATGATAAGAATACGGATAAGAAAAAGCGCGGTTCAAAATGGGATATCGTGCTTATTGTGTTAAGCGCGCTTCTATTACTTGGCGGCGTCTTTTTGATCGTCCGCGAATATGTGCTTTTGCCTGATGCAGACTATGTGGAGCCGGCGACCCCGCCGCCCGCAACGGCAACGCCTGTGCCGACCCAGTCGCTATCACCCTCCGCGACCCCGGTTATCACGCCGAGCCCAACGCCGTACGTGAAGCCCATCCCCGTTAAAATAAGCTTCGTGGATCAAAAGCAATCCAGTGAAGTGTTCCCCAAAGGTGTTGATAAGGACAACCGCATGGAGGTTGTCGAACGGGCTGACGCTGCGAGCTGGCTTGAGATTGGACCCGCTCCGGGCGAGGAGGGCAATGCCGTCATCGCCGGGCACAGGACATGGAAAAAGGTAGCAGGCACATTCCAGGCGCTTTGGGATATGGAGATCGACGACGCGGTCGTGATCGAATTTGAAGACGGCCGCCAGCAATGGTTTTATGTGGGCAGCATCGACCGCTATCCGTTTGACGAGGTTCCGCCTATCGTGATGGACCCCGGAGGTCCATCAAGGTTAACGCTCATCACCTGCGTGGGCGAATGGAACAGCACTGCGCGCACATCCTCCGAACGTTTCGTGGTGGTATGCTTCCCGGGCGAGAGCGTATACCCTTCGCCAAGCGTGTCACCCGCCAACTGAATGTAGAGGTAGTTCAGCCACCTACTTACTTGAAGATTTAAGCGGATGTGGAAAAATGTATTTTTTCACATCCGCTTGTAATTTCATATAGAACGCGATATACTTAGCTTGCTTCAGGGGTTGGTGAAATTCCACACCGGCGGTAACGCGGCAATTATGCCGACGAGCCCGCGAGCCTATTTGGCTGAGTCCGGTACATTCCGGCGCCGACGGTAAACGTGCTAGTTTAGGCACAAAGTCCGGATGAAAGAAGCGCCACGCTTATTTTTGCGTCGCGTAAGCCCCTTTTGCATTGGCAAAAGGGGCTTTTGGTTTATACGTAATTTAACTTTACAGGAGGCAGTTATGGTTCGTTACGGCAGTACAAAATGGCTCACGCGCATGGCGCTTTTAGCAGCACTTTCGCTCATACTCGTATACCTCATTCACCCTCCCATGTTTACAGACTATCTTCGTTACGACATGGCGGATGTCCCTATCCTCATAGGCACATTCATGTTTGGGCCGATTTCGGGCCTTCTGTTGACGGCAGTAGTGAGCGTACTGCAATGGTTATTGGTATCGCCGGAGGGTGGCTGGGTCGGTGCAGCTATGCACTTTTTTGCAACGGGTGCGTTCGTGCTGACAGCGGGGCTGATTTATCGCAGCTACCATTCGCGCGTCGGTGCGGCTTTTGCGCTCGCGTTTGGCTCGATCGCGATGATCCTTGTTATGATACCTCTCAACTATATCTTCACGGTTAATTTCTACGGCACACCCAAAGAAGTTTTAGACGATATGATTTGGCCTATTATCGTGCCGTTTAATACCATCAAGGCGGGGTTAAACGCTCTTCTTACATTCCTTCTCTATAAGAGCGTAGGAAAGCTCTTGCGTCTCGAACCCGGCAAGCCAAAGAAAAACACCACGCAACCTGACGAGAAAAAGGAGAACAGCCAAATATGAAGAAGACGTTGCAGCAAAAGCTTTCCGCGCGCAAGATATCGCCGCCATATAAGCCGCTGTACATACTTCTTGTACTTGTGCTGCGCCTTCTTTATCAAAAAAGGCTTGGGCTTACCATTCGCCGTGAGCTTAACCTCAAAAATTACAAAGGCCCGTACATCGTCGAATCCAATCACGCCTCACGGTATGACTACCTGTATGCGACCATGGCGTTTTTCCCGCATACGCTCAACTTTGTGGCCGGATACAACGAGTTTTTC
>JAEWZS010000219.1 GCA_023458355.1 Bacillota bacterium | reverse complement strand
ATTATCAAAACATACGCGCTCTCACCGTTTCAGGCAAGGGCGCGATGCTTGAGATTGGCTGTATTAGGCGGGCAGGGTTTCCGCTATCAAACTTGGCGACAGAGTATGTTTCGGAACTTCGCCGGGTGATGGAGTAAATGTAAATGCGAAATTGTAAGTAAAGTTCTACTGCAAGTTTTCCGTAAGCGCCAGTATGGCTTCACGCTGTTCCGCTTCATTGTGAGCATTTATCAAAAATATAAGAGTGTCGTCGGCACGAAGACGCGTATCGCCCTTTGGTGTGATATCTTTGCCTTCTCGGCGAACGGCGATGAGTAAGCAATCTTTCGGAAGAGAAAGCTCACGCACATATCTTCCCGCGGCGGTCGCACCAAAATGCAGTACGGTCTCCATTGTGAGCTTTTTACCCTCATCGGGAAATACAATGCCCTTTTTATCTTTCAGCATGTTTTCAAGAAGCGCATCATAAATGGGTACGCTTTTGAGCATATCCGCCGTTGCGCTTGCAACGACTGCGATCAGCACAAGCGGAAGCAAGTTTTCAAAGGAGCCTGTCATTTCCAAAAGCAGCACGACGCCTGTAAGCGGTGCGCGCACAATAGCAGCAAAATAGCCTGCCATCGCAAGAATGATAAAGTTGTTAAATAGCCTTTGGTCAATCCCAAACCATGCGACTGCAGCCTTTCCAAATAATGCACCTATGAGCGCACCTATAATGAGCAGCGGGAAAAAGATCCCACCTGGCGCGCCGGAACCGAAACTAACCATGGAAAACGCAAATTTCACTGCGAGAATGAGCAGCAAGAATAAAAACCCCGAAGAAACGTGAAGATGTTGAAGAACCGCGTGACCTCCGCCTAATACGACGGGGAACAGAAGCCCGGCAACGCCCGCTAACAGGAACGGGATGATTATGCGGATACGCAAAGTTTTTATTTTTCTGTAAAGCGCTTGTGACTTTATGAGAATCAGGTTATAAAGTGCCCCCGCACCGCCTAAGACAACGCCCAACACGCAAACCATCCAGTAAGCCGACATCGGGAGAGGACTTTGCGTGGGGAAGGAAAAAACAGGCTCTGCGCCAAACGCAAGGCGCGCAAGAAAATCTGCTACGACGGAGGCGACGATTGTTGAAAGCAGCACAATAGGAGAGATATATTTAAAAATTTCCTCAACTGCAAATATAACACCCGCGAGAGGAGCGTTAAAAGCAGCAGCCAAGCCTGCGCTCGCACCGCCTGCGATAAGATACTTTCGCTCTGTGCGCGATGCGGAAACTTTTTTGCCGATTCCCTCTGCAACGCTTGCGCCAAGCTGAATGGATGGGCCTTCACGTCCTAAAGAAAGCCCTGCAAGAATAGCGAGCGCACCGCCTATAAATTTTGACCATAGCGTACCAAACCACGGAAAGCGAAAGTAGCCGAGCATAATGCCCTTAATCTGCGGTATTCCGCTGCCGCTGATTTGCCGGTTCTTATCTACAAGAACGCCGACAAGATAGCCGATGCCCCCGAGACCAATAAACAAAACGGGAATAAGCGCAGGGGGTGCAAGGAAATAAGCAAACCACTGAAACGACAGCGCTTCCATTTTAGTAAGCACAAAACGATAAAGTACGATGACTGCGCCTGCGGCAATACCAACCACAATGCTTTTCCATAAAATCGAAATACGCTGTGTTTCCGTATTCAGCGCCGTCGCATAATTGTTTAGCGGTTTTTGCATAGACCCTCCATTCCAACACACGCTGTCTATTATACTGCAATCTGAGGCAAAAGGAAGCGAATGGAGAAGAAACTGCGCGATTTTTCGTTTGGATTATCATCTGAAAAAACCAAAGCTGCCCCGAAGGCAGCTCAGCATAAAACGCAAATATCAGAGTCTCTTATGAAATAAGTAAGTAGGAAGTTGATAATCTATTACGTATACTATGAGACTTTATGGTTGTACCTTCGCCAACTTCTGCTCAATCAGCCCCGACGCGATTTTAAACGCCTTAATTCTGCGGATAAGAAGCGTATGCTGGGGAGTACCTTCCTTCAATTTTGGCAGTACCTTTTCACATTTGGCGATGGTGGAAGAGATTGCCCGAAGGGCTTCCTCTAAGTCTTCTTTGGTATGGTTGTACATGCGAAGCCTCCGATATACGAAATTTGATTACGTGGAGTTTTTCAGCCCACTATCCAATGTTATCATCAATTTCGGAAATTGGGTTGTGCTCAATCTTACGTCAGTTATATAATGGATTTGTACAATTATATCCTTTAGCCCTTATGTAACACAAGAATAGTTCACCAAGCGCGAGGTGCCATTATGCTAAAACCCGGCTTATATGAACAAGTCATTAAAAGTCATTAATTCAAAAATCAACAACGAGCTTTTGGATATTCCAGAGGCTTGTAAAGCTATTGCACCTATCGATAAGGCGGAAGCTTCTAAGGTCCTGGCACAATATCTATCCGGTGTGGTTCAGAAAGGTTTAGATAATGTGTTGGATCATGGTGGCGATGTGGTTTCGCAGATCGCCCTTATAAACCAAATAGTAAATCTAATCAAGCTGGAAACAAAGGAAGCTGACTTTGCTGCTTTATCTGTAGACGAGCGTGCGGATCAGCTT
>JAEWZS010000218.1 GCA_023458355.1 Bacillota bacterium | reverse complement strand
CGTCTCTTATTTCAAATATTTGCACATAAGCATGTTTTGGGGGGTGAAAGGATGCGATCTGTCGTATACGACCGCGAGGCAGCTGCGGCTTATGCAAAAAAATGGGCGTTAAAACGCAATCCCGCATATTACATCTTTGAAAACATGGGGGGTGATTGCACCAATTTTTCTTCGCAATGCGTGTTTGCAGGTGCCGGTGTCATGAACTACACGCCCGGTACAGGCTGGTATTACAAGAGTTCCTATGACAGGGCACCATCTTGGACGGGCGTCATGCCGTTTCATACTTTCATGGTAAATAACAAAAGCGTCGGTCCCTATATGCGAGAAGCAAGTCGGGAAGAGATGATGAAAGGGGACGTTGTGCAGTTAGGTACAGATGCGGGTCGCTTTTACCATACGCCGTTTATTGTGCTCGTAACTGCGGATGAAATTTTTGTCGCAACCCATACCTACGACTCCTACATGCGTCCGCTCTCGAGCTATTTCTACGGCAGGATACGGTATCTCCATGTGGAAGGAGTTAGGACATGGTAAGTAAGTGGGGGTTTTGAAATGCCCCATTTTCTTGAAATGCGGTGTTTAGTGTGCTAAACTTTTCTCTAAGGTAGGTAAGGGGTAATAAAGCGCAGAAGCTGCTCTTACCTTAAGCGCGGCAGCGGCCAAGCGCCGCAGGCTGCGCTTTTTTCCGACTCGAAACGGAGGGCCGCTACATGCGCATGGTTGACCTGATTGAGGCGAAGCGCCTCGGATATGAACATACAAAAGAGGAAATCGATTTTATCGTAAACGGCTATACAATAGCCGCAATTCCCGACTATCAAATGTCTGCGTGGATGATGGCGGTTTGCTTGAAGGGCATGAGCTATGAGGAGACCTCGCACCTTACCATGGCCATGAAAAATTCGGGCACAACGGTAGATTTATCCGATCTTCACGGCGTGAAAGTCGATAAGCATTCCACGGGAGGTGTCGGTGATACCACGACGCTCGTTATAGCGCCGCTTGTGGCGGCGTGCGGCGGCACGGTTGCGAAGATGTCGGGCAGAGGGCTTGGGCATACGGGCGGCACGCTCGATAAGCTCGAAAGCGTCCCCGGTGTAACCATAAATGTATCCGAAGAGCGTTTTAAGGCGATTGTGCGCGAAATAGGCGTATGCGTAATCGGTCAAAGTGAAGGGCTTGTACCGGCTGACCGCAAGATGTACGCGCTTCGTGATGTAACGAGCACCGTGCAGAGCATCCCGCTTATCGCGTCCAGCGTAATGAGTAAAAAGCTCGCTGCAGGTGCAGATGCTATCGTGCTCGACGTAAAAACAGGCACCGGCGCATTCATGCAAACGCTTGAAAGTGCTAAGGAACTCGCGCAAACCATGGTGAAGATCGGCAAACTTTTGAATAAAAACACCGTGGCTGTGATTACGGATATGAACCAGCCGCTCGGGCTTCATGTCGGCAATGGCCTTGAGGTGAAGGAGGCTATAGAGCTCCTTAGTGGCAAAGTGAAAGAGGATGATCCGCTTTATGCGGTCTCCATGCTTCTTGCCTCTCATATGCTTCTCGTTTCGGGACTTGCGAATTCGGAAGCAGAAGCACGTGAAAAGCTCAAGCAGGCGATTACAAGCGGAGCGGGATTAAGGCGGCTTTCCGACATGCTCAAAGCGTTGGGCGGAGATACCGCCTGTATTGATGACCCTGAATTATTGTGCAAGGTAAGCCGGAAAATTCCCGTAACACTATCGGGTGAGGGCTATATACACGCCATGAATGCCGAGCGCATCGGCATTGCCGCGCAGATGCTTGGTGCAGGGCGTGAAAAGAAGGGTGATCCCATCGACTACGCCGTGGGACTTGTGATGCATAAACGAATGGGTGCGCGCATTGAAAGAGGGGAACCCATCGCCACGTTTTATGTAAACAGCGAGGAAAGGCTTTCAGAATCGATAGCCATGTTCCAAAGCGCATTTGAGCTTTCAAAAGAACCACCCGCGCATGCACCGATGGTTTATGATGTAATAACCATATAAAATTCACGGACTGTTTGATTTACACGCGGCGCTTATTGTGCCATGATTCCCTCAGGAGGATGTTCATGCAAAAACTAATCGCGATTGACGGAAACAGCCTAATGCACCGCGCCTATTGGGCGCTTCCTTCTATGAGTGCAAAATCGGGTGTGCCGACAGGTGCGATTTTCGGTTTTGTCAATATGCTCTTAAAGCTTTTGCCATATGAGCCGAGTCATCTCGTGGTGGCATTCGATATGCACGGTCCAACTTTCCGCCACGAGGTCTACGACGAATATAAGGCCGGTCGCAAGGAAACGCCGGAGGATCTTCGCACGCAGTTCCCGCTAATCAAGGAGCTTCTAAAAAAGATGGGCATTGCCGTATGCGAAGTGGAGTGCTACGAAGCGGATGACCTCATCGGCACCTACGCACGACTTGCAAACGCTCAAGGTATTGATGCGCTTCTCGTCACAGGCGATAGAGACGCACTGCAGCTTATCAACGATAAAACGCATGTGCTCATGACCAAAAAGGGCATTTCGGAAACAATTGAATACGACGAAAACGTGCTCATGGAGCAGTATGGACTTAAGCCCGAGCAAATGGTCGACTTAAAAGGCCTCATGGGTGACAGCTCCGACCACCTCCCGGGCATCCCGGGTGTAGGGGAGAAGACAGCGCTGAAGCTTTTACAAAAATACGGCACGCTTGAGAATACGCTAAGTCGTGCCGATGAGGAAACGGGTGCTCTCCGTACGAAGCTTACGGAAAATGCGGAGCTTGGGCGCATGAGTTACCGCTTGGGAACCATCCATACCGACGCGCCGGTATGCTATTCGATTGAAGATTGTGAATTCTCACCCGCTCGTATGGCTTTAGCTGCACCCATGATGAACGAGCTTGAACTTAGGAGCCTTTTAAACCGCTTGCCCAAAGGCGATGGTAACGAAACAGCGCATGAATCGGTTCAAATGGCTGCGATTACGACACGCAAGGTGAACGACAGCGCTTCGCTCAAAGCACTTTGCAATACTATGAAAAATGCTAAGAAGGCAGCTCTGTATATAGGAGACGCCTTGTATGTTGCTTTAGATGCTTCCATGCAGCACGAGATTGTTTTGAGCGCCACGCTTTTTGAACCGGGGCTTGACGAGGAGCAGGTGCTTCTAGCTTTAAAACCTATGCTCGAAAGCGAAAGCATAGAAAAGCTATTTTTTGATTCTAAACGCTTCATGCATCTATCTTCGCGCTACGGCGTAAAAATAGCGGGTCCGCGCTTTGATGCGATGATTGCCGACTATTTGCTGCACGCCATCCATCCCGCAGATTCTTATAAAACGCTCTGCGCCGAGCGCCTGGGCTTAAGTGTGCCAAACGCCTGCGCTCTATATAAGCTCCAAACGGATATGACAGAGGAAATGAGAGAAAAGGAGCTTATGAGCCTCTATAACGAGGTGGAGCTGCCGCTCACAAGCGTGCTTTTTGATATGGAGCACACGGGTTTTCGGGTAGACTTACTTGCCGTTAAGGAGCTTGGTGACACATTCCTCGCGCGCATTAAAGCGCTTGAAGAGCAAATTTATGCTGAGGCGGGATCGACGTTTAACATACTCTCAACAAAGCAGCTCGGTACGGTACTTTTTGATACGTTGGGGCTGCCGACGCAAAGAAAGAACAAATCCGGTTACTCAACAGATGCGGAAACACTTGAGGCGCTTGAGGATAAGCACCCTATCGTGAAACTCGTCATGGAGTACCGCTTTTTATCGAAGCTTAAAAGCACGTTTATTGACGGGCTAATCAACCTTACCGATCAAACAACCGGGCGCGTACACACAAGCTTCAACCAAAACGTTGCCGCCACCGGCCGTATATCGAGCACAGAGCCCAATCTGCAAAACATCCCCGTGCGCACGGAAGTGGGCCGCGAGATACGAAAGGCTTTTGTAGCAAGCGAGGGGAATGTGCTCGTGGGCGCCGACTATTCGCAGATAGAGCTTCGGCTTCTTGCCCATATGAGCGGTGACGAGCGTATGATTGACGCTTTTATAGACGGTGAGGACATTCATGGCCGCACCGCTTCGGAGGTGTTTCGCGTTCCGTTTAGCGAAGTTACAAGCAGTCAGCGAAGCGCAGCTAAGGCTGTTAACTTCGGCATCGTATACGGCATCAGCGATTTTGGACTAGCTAAGAACCTCGGTGTAAGCCGCAAGCAGGCGGGGGATTACATAAAAATGTATCTCGACCGCTACAGCGGCGTAAGGGATTATATGCACAATGCCGTGGAGGAAGGCAAGCGGCATGGTTATGTAAGCACACTCATGGGCAGGCGAAGGGAGCTCCCGGAGCTTAATTCCTCCAACTATAACACGCGCTCCTTTGGTGAACGCGTGGCCATGAACATGCCATTGCAGGGCACGGCGGCGGATATCATTAAGCTTGCTATGGTGCGCGTGCACGATGCGCTTATAAAAGAGGGCTTACATTCAAAACTCATATTGCAGGTACACGACGAATTGATTATCGACGCACCTAAGGAGGAAGTAAAACGCGTTATTGAGATACTGAGCGACTGCATGCAAAATGCCATGCATTTACGCGTTCCCCTTTTAGCGGATGTAAAGACCGGCAGAAGCTGGTTCGACACAAAGTGATGCGTATGTTAATAGGACTTACGGGTTCCATAGGCTCCGGCAAAACGACCGTCGCGAAGCGGCTTTCAGAGCGTGGCGCGCATGTGCTCGATGCGGATGAATTTGCGCGTAAAGAGACTTCTCGCGGTTCAAGCGGTTTAAAAGAGGTTGTTGCTGCTTTTGGCAAAGAGATGCTTACTCCGGACGGCTCGCTTGACAGAGGCAAACTCGCTTCGGTTATTTTTCATAACGACGAAAAAAGATTTTTGCTCAATGCGATATTGCATCCGCGAATATTGAATGCCATGCGAGCTCGTGCGGAGGAACTGTTTATAAAGAACCCCGACGCGGTTATTGTATATGACATGCCGCTTCTCATAGAAGCCGGCGAGTATAAACAGGTAGATCGCGTATGGCTTGTGACTGCGGACGATGAAACAAGAGCCAAGCGTATTATGGCGCGGGATAACTTAAGTAGAGAAGCTGCACTTTCGCGCATCGCCGCACAGATGCCTCAATCAGAAAAGCTCAATTACGCAGACGATGTAATCGATAATTCCGATGGACTTAATGCCCTATATGAGCGCGTAGACGCGCTCTATGACGCCTTGAGGGGATAGATATGGCAAAGCGTAGTAAGTACAAAGCGACGCCCCGCTTTATTCGGGTAATCCTTATAGGACTATCGCTCGCGATACTCTTAAGCGCGGCTGCGTTTTTTGCTTCGCGCGCTTTGGAGAAGCGTACGTACGCGCTTTTATATGCGGATGAAATTATTCAAAGTGCCGATGAGTTTAAACTTAACCGCTACCTTGTGGCTGCGGTAATCCACTGCGAGAGCCGAAATATTAAAGATGCCCGCTCGTACAAAGGTGCGATTGGGCTTATGCAGATTATGCCCCCAACTGGGGAGTGGATTGCTGAAAAATTGGGTATTGAAAACTACACCGAGGCAATGCTTTTGGAGCCTAAGCACAATATTCGCTTCGGGTGTTGGTACTTAAAATATCTGAGCGACCGCTATGATGACGGCGATATCGACAAGGTGCTTGCCGCGTACAACGCTGGGCCCGGAAACGTGGAAAAGTGGTTAAACAACGATGAATACTCCCAAGAAGGGCGGCTTACAAGCATCCCTTTTAAGGAAACAGAGAATTATGTGGAAAAGGTAGGCTATGCAGCCGGAAAATACGAGGAATTGTATGAAAAGGAGCTTGGAAAAACCGGCTCATAAGGTTATAAAAAAACTTGCGGCATTTTTTATTGCGCTTATAATGCTCTTTGCCTTCGGCTGTAAAAAAGCCGAAGAGCCGCTGTCGAACGCACCCGTTGTTTTGCCTACGCCTACCACAGAACCACTGCCCGCGCAGGGCGGGGAGCTGAACCTACCCATGCCCGCAAACGCGGACCATCTGGACCCGCTAAGTGTTAACACCGAGGAAATGCTCAACGTTTTTTCTCTCATTTTTGAGGGGCTTTTAAGCGTGGACCAAACGGGCGCACTTGTTGCCGGGCTTGCGGAAACATGGTCGAGTGATGAAAGCGGCAAGGTCTGGACGCTTAAACTAAGAAATAGCGCCCACTGGCACGACAACGGAGAGAAGGTCACAGCAGCCGATGTGAAATATACCTACGACAGGCTTTTTTCCATGTTGTCGTCCTACTACAGTTACTATGCAGGTAAAATTCAAAACGTGGAAGCGATAGACGAATACACCGTTCGTGTTACCATGAAATCAGCGGGCATAGCTTCGCTGTACGCGCTCATCGTACCCATTATGCGCGCTGATTCCTCTTCCGCAGCAACACCCATCGGAACGGGTCCGTTTAAAGCAATACATTCCTCCTCTACGCTACTTACACTGGTTGCAAACGACGAATGGTGGAAGCAAAGACCATATATCGATACCATCCATTTTATTGCGCGCGACAACAACGAAACAGCGCTCGCCTCCTACGCTGCAGGGCAGCTAGACATGGTGCCTACCTCCGCTGTTACGGCAGGTAAATACCGTGAGGAGGGTATCACGACCGTATACGATATCCTCACACAAAATGCTGAGTTTCTGTTTTTGAATAGCTCCAATACCGCACTCAAAAACATTAACGTTCGCATGGCGCTTGCATACGGTATCGATCGCAGCAATATCATCACCAATGTCTACATGAACCGTGCGCAGGCATGCGATGTGCCCATTGCACCGGATTCATGGCTTTATGATTCCGCCTCCAAGGTATACGACTACGACCCCGCCCGAGCACTTGCGCTCTTGAAGGAAGCAGGCTATGAAGACGTGGATGACGACGGCTTATTGGAAATAAACGGCTCACGGTTGGACAAACTAAAATTCACCTTGCTTGTCACCGATACTGCCGATAATCTGCGCGAGGATGCGGCAAACGATATTGCCGCGCAGCTTCTTAAGCTTGGTATTGAGGTGGAGGTTGTGCCTTCGGCGTATTCGATAGCGGAACCGGATAACGATTTTACTTTGAAACTTAATACAGGCGAGTTCGACCTTGCGCTTTGCGGTTTTAACCTTTCGCGCGACGGAATACTTTCTCCCTTTGTCGATGCAAACGGCACAAGAAACTATGGTAAATATATAAGCAAAGATTTAAGTGATCTGGCGAAAGGAATGCTTTTGGCCGCAGATGAAACAGCATATCGCGCTGCTGCGAGCGCTTTTGAGATGCAATTTATAAAGGAACTTCCGTTTCTCACGCTCTATTTTCGGCTCAACAGCATTGTGTACGATTCTGCCATCCACGGTGTAACGGGTGCGCGAGAGCCGGATACCTTGCGTACGGCGGATAAATGGTACCTCTATACCCAAAACGGGTAAGCATGGTATAATTGTGAGATGATACGTTACCTTAAACCTTTGGAGGAAACATGCTCGAAATTATCATTATCGCCCTTTTTATAGCGCTTGATCAGGTGTTCAAGGCGGTCTGCGCAAATTGGCTTACAGCGCTTCCCGGCAATTCCTATCCGCTTTGGAAGGATGTTTTCCACCTTACTTATGTAGAAAACCGCGGTGCGGCGTTTGGCATGCTGCAAAACGCACGCTGGCTTTTTATCATTGTCACGATACTTGCATGCATCGCCATCGCGTATTGGCTCATTAAAAAGCATAAGGGCCTTCATACGCTCATGCGCATTTCGCTTTCTCTCATCATTGCCGGTGCATTGGGGAACCTTATCGATCGCGTGCTTCTTGGTTATGTACGCGATATGTTTTCCTTTGTGCTCATCAACTTTGCCGTGTTCAACGTGGCCGACAGCGCAGTCTCGATAGGTACCGTGCTTTTGATCTTCGACCTTTTGTTTTATAAGGGAAAAAAGTATCTGCAAGACGAGCCGAAAAAGGAAAAAGCACATGTGCAGGCGCATGAGGACGATAACGCGGAGGACGAGCCTTGAAGGATACTGACGAGCTAATGTTAGAAGATGAGGCGGAACAGACACTGACCTGCACCGCACAGGGCGGGGAGCGACTCGATGTGTTTGCGGCGCAAACTTCGGAGGAATCGCGCTCCTTCATCCAAAAGCTCATTTCTGACGGGTTTATACTTGTAAATGGTAAACCGCAAAAAGCGAACACCCGCCTTAAAGCGGGCGACAGCGTGGAGATATCCTTTCCGCCGCCGCGCGTTACGCAATTACAGCCGGAAGATATACCCGTCGATATCATATATGAGGATGCGGACATCGCCGTAATCAACAAGGAAAAAGGCATGGTGGTGCACCCGGCACCCGGCAACGAGAGCGGCACACTGGTCAATGCGCTGATGTATCGTTTAAAAGACCTAAGCGGCATAGGCGGTGAGCTTCGGCCGGGCATCGTTCATAGGATCGATAAGCTGACATCGGGGCTTATCGTCATCGCCAAGTCCGATTTGGCGCACCGCTCACTTTCCGAGCAACTAAAGCTTCACACCGCAAGGCGTTGCTATTTAGCACTCGTAGAAGGCAATATCAAAGAAGATGCGGGTACAATCAACGAGCCTATCGGCAGGCATAAGTATGACCGTAAGCGCATGGCGGTTGCGCGTGACGGACGCGAGGCAATTACACATTGGCGCGTGCTCGAGCGCTATGGCGCGTTTACGTTGATGGCATTATCGCTCGAAACAGGCAGGACTCATCAGATACGCGTGCATATGGCGTATATAAAACACCCCGTCGCGGGGGATATTGTATACGGCCCCGATAAGCCCAAGCTCAAACTGGACGGACAGGCGCTGCACGCCTCGAAGCTCACTTTAAAACACCCATTAAATAACGAGATACTTTCGTTTTATGCACCCATCCCGCAATGGTTCCGCGACGCGCTCAAGCGCGCAGGACGGCCAAATGAGGAAGGGCTTGATGAATTACCGCAAAACGCTTTTGAGGAAATCATCTGATGCGCGAAAAACCGGACAAAAAGGCTCTGCAGAAGCTTAGCGCGGGTATATTCACCGGCGCAATGATACTTTTATGCGCAGCGCTCTATTTTTTTAGCGGAAAAGCCCCGCATAAAAGCGCTGCGGCTAAAGAAAATTTGGTTTCGCCTACACCGGCTTATCGCCTTGCGCAAGAGGTCGATTTTGTAAGCGGGAAAAGTTATTATACGCTTTACGAGGAAACGGACGGTACTAAGATATATCAACTTAGTGTTGAGCAAGTAGTAGGTACACTTACACTTAGTTTGTCGGAATCTGGGGTGTACGAGTTTGTGCTTTCAACTGAGCTTATAGGAGCGCCGGAAGCACTTACAAAAAACGCAACGGAGATTGACAGACTGACTTTTCAAAAGTTAAAAGAGCAGTTTGAAGAACAAGCCGCATGGATTGAAAAGGAAGCATTGGAGCTTCTCACAGCGTTTGATAAAAACGGTTCTATTACACCGGCTCGCAGCGAAGCATTTATGTTTGCACTTAACTCCAGCATCTCTGACGGCAAAAGCAGAAATCTATCGTGGGAGAATATAGATGCAGAGATTTTTCATTATAAGGAAGATGGAAATTTACTTGTTGTGACAGTGTGTATTTCGGAGAAATAAAACACAAAATTCGCTGAATATTTATCCGCATGACCTTTCAATGCCGCAAAACCCATAAAATTAAAGCAAATTATGGGAAAATATGCGGTATGTACTTGAAAAAAAGCACAACACGTTGTATAATTCTAATTAAAATACACAATATCTATTGAGGTGCGCAGGATGGACAAGACTCGTACCGTGGTTCGCGTAGCAGGGATGGAGCTTAAGCTCTCCGGTACCGAAAGCGAAGACTATATGCAAATGCTCGCTAAATATGTGGACAGGAAGTTCGATGAAATTCAGTCCGCCTATCCAAGCCTGAGCACGGTAAATTGCTTGGTGCTAGCCTCCTTGAATGTGGCCGACGAGCTGCACCGGTTGCGCGCGGAGTACGACGCGCTCGACTCAAGGATTGCGCAGCTGCGGGAGCTGCCGCGCCAAAACGTGGCGCCCGTTAAGCGTCCGTTTGAATCCAAGCAGCCGACCACCGTTAAATAGGCGTAAAATTCAGGCTTTGTAGCAAGCGGTTTGGAGCAGTTTTGTTCCTGACCGCTTTTTTGCAAAATTTAACTTAGAACGACACAAGGTGAACCTATGGAACTACTTTCCCCCGCAGGCAGCCGCGAGAGCCTCATAGCAGCCGTGCAAAACGGTGCAGATGCTGTCTATTTTGGCGGCGGGCTTTTCAATGCCCGGAAAAACGCAGCAAATTTTTCGGAAACGGCACTCCGCGATGCCATAGCTTATTGCCGCATACGAAACGTAAAAACTTATATCACACTCAACACACTCCTTCTTGATAAGGAAATGGAAGGTGCGCTTTCGTTTGCCCGCGAGATTTACACGTATGGTGCGGATGCGGTAATCGTGCAGGATATGGGATTACTTTCGCTCATAAAGGAGCATTTGCCTAAGCTTATAATACACGCCAGCACACAGATGGGTGTACACGATATCGAAGGTGCACATATAGTAAAGCGTTTGGGGGCAGTCCGCGCGGTACTTGCACGAGAAATACCTCTTCATGAGATTCGCGGCATTGTAAAAGAGGGGGGCATTGAGGTAGAAACCTTCGTGCACGGTGCAATGTGCATGAGCTTTTCCGGCGGGTGCTTGTTTTCGTCCATGGCCGGGGAAAGAAGCGGTAACCGCGGCACCTGCGCACAGCCCTGCCGTAAGAAGATACGCGTTGAAGGCCGACCGGGGCAGAACGATTACCATTTGAGCCTGAGCGACCTTTGTATGATCGGACATGTAAAGGAACTTGAAGACGCGGGCATCGCTTGCATAAAAATAGAAGGCCGCATGAAGCGTGCGGAGTATGTGGCAGCGGTTACCCGTGCATATCGCATGGCGCTTGACGGTGCCGGCGCAGATGAAATTTCTGTTGAAACAGAACGCATGCTCGAGGTGTTCAACCGCGGGGTTATTCGGACGGGCTATTATTTTGGAGACGGCGGTGTTACCGATGCTCGAGCAGCTCAGTCTGAACCACGAGAAAGCCTATTAAGCTCTCTTCGCGACACCTACGCGAAAGAGGAAAGAAAACGCGAGGCTTCATTTAAACTCCTTTTACGAATCGATGAGCCTGCGCGGCTTACCATGCGCTGCAGCGATATAGAAATAGAAGTAACAGGCGAAATGCCGGAACTTGCGCAAAAACCTATGGATGAAGCGCGCATACTTGAACAGCTAAGAAAACTAGGCTCCACTGCGTTTACATTAACTAAATGTGAGGTGGATGCTGATCCTATAGCTTATCTGCCCGTTTCATCAATCAATGCGCTTAGACGCGATGCATGCGCAAAGATGGAGGAGGCGCTAACCGCTTTACTTCATGCAGCACCCATAGAGCTTACGCCTGTAAGGCTTTCGCGAAGCGGCGGAAAAACTGAAATCAGCGTTAAGGTAAAGTCGGTTGGACAAGCGCATGCGGCTTTACAAGAGGGTGCAGACGAAATACTCTTTGAGCCTGAAAGCTATGGCGAATCCGCAAAGGCAGTGCTTGAAGATTTGCAGGATATTCGAAAGGAAGCAAAGCTTCTTTTGGTGCTACCCGCGGTTATGATACCGCGCATGGAACATGAAAAGGTATCGCGCCTTATTTCAATTGGTCTTGTAGACGGTGCGATGGCGCAGCATGTTTCACAGATTGCGCTCATTAAGGAGCTTCCCCTAAAGATTGCGGGTGCTTCGCTCAACGCCATGAACACCTATTCGGTGCAGAGTTTATACGCGCTCGGGTTTGACCGTGTAATGCTTTCCCTGGAACTGACAAGGCCTCAGATGCGTGATATACTTATGAATGTCGGCGGTGCTGTATTTCTTTACGGTAGAGCGGAGCTTATGCAGCTACATCACTGTCCCGTACGCGAGCATCTCGGATGTGCCGTGTGCGAGAAAGGTAATATGACAATGACCGACGGCGAGGGCCGTGTGTTCCCGTTAAGCCCCGTCGTACAGCAAAACGGCTGCCTGGTGCGCATGCTCAACTGCAACGTAACGGATATTACGGATCTAATAGGGAGCCTGCCTAAGCCCGAGGCCGTATTGCTTTCGTTTTACGATGAGCGGGCAGAAACGGTTATAGAGCGCGTGAAAGCCGCGAAATCAGCGCTTGCGGGTGGTCGCGTAGAGGCGGTAATTGGGGCAACGCGCGGGCACTTCTCGCGGCCTGTGGATTAACCTATTTATTAATTTGGCGGAGATTATTATGCAGGATAAAGCATTAAAAACATTGGAATTCGATAAAATCGTCGATATGCTATCCC
>JAEWZS010000217.1 GCA_023458355.1 Bacillota bacterium | reverse complement strand
CTGCTCGCCAAAAAGATATTGTTCTTCTTTCAACTATATATGGTACTATCTTGATGAGCGAAAGAGAGGAATCGGTATGAGATTTCATAAAATAGTGGCAGTCGATCAAACGGGCATCTCGGAATTCTCAGAAACTACGTTGTCGGCGATGTGCGATTCTTTGGTGATGTATCAAAACGATCCGTCTTCGCAGAGCGAGTTGATTGCGCGTGCAAAGGATGCGGATGCGGTTTTGCTGTCGTGGCGGACGCACTTATCAAAGGCGGTACTTCATTCCCTTCCAAAGCTTCGCTATATTGGCCTATGCTGCACCTTGTATGAAGGACCATGGTCAAATGTAGATACGGTTGCGGCTAAAGAGCTGGGGATCATTGTAAAGGGAGTAAGTGACTACGGCGATAACGGCGTGGTGGAGTTTTTATTCAGCGAGCTGATACGGTTGATGAGCGGCTCCGGCAATGTATGCTTCGCTTCGGAGGCGATTGAGCTTGAAGGGCTGAAGCTCGGAATTCTCGGGCTTGGCACGGTGGGCAACATGGTAGCGGATATGGGCGCTAAATTCCATATGGATGTGCGTTATTATAGCCGCACACGCCATGCGGACGCACCGTATCCGTTTATGGAGCTTGATGAGCTCCTAAGTAGTTGCGATGTAATCTCAGCGCACCTGCCGCGCAACGTAGTTTTATTAGGGCGCGAGCAATTTGCTAAGATGGGACAAGGCAAGGTGTTGATGAATACGGGGCTGCAGCCCTGTTATGAAAACGAAAGTTTTTCTGAGTGGATTTTAATGCCTGATAATTACGCCATCTTCGATGCAGGCGCGGTCGCACCGAACCAACGCGAGCAGTATTTGGCTTGCCCAAACATCATTATGGGTCGTCAGGCGGTCGGGTTTACGCGCAATGCAAGAAGGCGGTTGGCGGAGCGTGTTGTGTTCAATGCGAAGGAAGCATTAGAGGAACTTGAAGTGCGAAGCATCCCTTAACTTGAAATGAGATAATGCGCTCACGCAATATATTTTCGACACGATAAAGAGAACCATCGCAAATCTGCGATGGTTCTCATACTAATTGATTGTTGCGTACTAATTAACGTTTTTAAATTCTCGCAACGCCGGTTTTTCTTGCTGTCTCGGCAACGGCCTTTGCTACTGCCTTTGCAACATTGCGGTCAAGCGCGCTTGGGATTATGTAATCGGGTGACAACTGATTATCCGTCACAAATGCTGCAATGGCTTGTGCTGCCGCAATCTTCATTTCATCGTTGATTACGCTTGCGCGCACATCCAATGCTCCCCTGAAAATACCCGGGAAAGCGAGAACGTTGTTGATTTGGTTGGCAAAATCGCTGCGTCCCGTTCCTACGATAGCGGCGCCTGCCTCTTTTGCCAAGTCCGGCATAATCTCGGGCACAGGGTTGGACATGGGGAACAAAATGGCATTGGGTGCCATCGATTTCACCATCTCCGGCGTTACGCATCCGGGAACGGACACGCCGATAAATACATCTGCTCCCTTAAGAGCGTCTGCTAAGCTGCCTTTACACATATCCCTGTTGGTAATCTTTGCCATCTCGGCTTTTTGCGCGTTGAGCCCAGGGCGGCCTTCATAAATAGCCCCCTGCCTGTCGCACAGGATAACGTCCGTTAAGCCAACGGCGCGCAGGAGCTTAATGATGGCGATACCGGCAGCACCCGCACCGCTTGTCACAACGCGGATGGATTTAAGATCCTTTTTCACGAGCTTTAACGCATTGATCATCGCCCCTAAAACCACGACTGCGGTTCCGTGCTGGTCGTCGTGGAAGATAGGAATATCCGAGCATGCGATGAGCTTTTCTTCGATTTCAAAGCACCTCGGTGCAGAGATGTCCTCAAGGTTAATGCCGCCAAAGCTGCCTAAGAGCAAGCGAACCGTGTCCACGATCTCATCCACATCCTTCGAACGGATGCAAAGCGGAATGGCATCCACATCGCCAAAGGCCTTAAACAGTGCACACTTACCTTCCATCACGGGCATGCCGGCTTCAGGACCGATATCGCCTAACCCTAAAACAGCCGTACCGTCCGTAACCACGGCTACAAGGTTGGCTCGTCTGGTCAGGTCGTAGCTCTTGTTTACATCCTTTTGAATCTCCAAGCAAGGCTCAGCCACGCCCGGTGTATAAGCAAGGGATAAATCGGTTTTCGTCTCCAAGGGAGGACGGCAAATAACCTCGATTTTGCCTTTCCATTCATAGTGTTTCTTTAAAGATTCTTCTGCGTAATTCATGCTTTTCACCCTTCTATAGGTCTAATTTTAAGCTCTGAAACGATGCGCTTTAGTGTATTCGCGCTATGGTGCAGCTTTTCCTCTTCTTCCTTTAGCATGGAGGGCACCACACACCGCTCGATTCCTTTTGCGCCAATGATATAGGGCAGGCTGATGCAAACATCATGTATGCCGTATTGGCCTTCCATCATGCTGGATGCCGTAAGAACGGTATGCATATCCCTAAGTACGCAGTCGCAAATCCTTTTTACGCACATGGAGATGGCATAAAATGTTGCGCCTTTGAGTTTAATAACCTGTGCGCCGCCTGTGCGCACATCATCTTCAATTTCTTTAAGTGTCTCAGGCGCATATAGGGCTTTATCGTTGAGGGTAGCGCAATAATCCATCATATTCATACCTGCGACGGAGGTTAATGACCACGGGATCACAGCCGTATCACCGTGCTCGCCTAAAACGTAAGCATGGATGCTCTGCGGATTTACTTTAAGATGCGTTGCTAACCTTGAACGCAACCGAGCTGTATCCAATATGGTGCCCGATCCGATCACCTGCTCACGGCGCAAGTTTGTGCATGTAAGAATGGTTTGCGTCACAATATCCACGGGGTTGCTTACAACAACGTAAATAGCATTCGGCGCATACTTTGTTAAATCGGATATATAGCTCTTTGTTACATCGATATTGTCCTGTGCCAGGTCAATTCTCGTTTGGCCGGGTTTTCTTCCAAAGCCCGCTGTGATGACGATAATATCCGAATCCTTTGCGGCTTCGTAATCTCCGGAATAGACTTTTACGGGTTGGGCGAAAGATACTCCATGGAAAATATCCATCGCCTCGCCTTTAGCCCTGTCCTTATTCACATCAATCAACATAACCTCAGAGCATATGCCCCCTACGGCTAAAGTATACGCAACGGTTGCGCCTACCTTGCCTGCACCCACAACACAGATCTTTTTGCCACGATTGATACTCATGATCCTCTCTCCTTTCATGTCGGATTCTTGCTCCTTCATACGTAAGCCATGCCAGGCCTTTTTCACACCGTAAGCATAAGCAATACTTTTATCCGTCCTGCCTTAATTATCGCATAATAGCCTATGTTTTGCAATCCCGCTTCAATTTTCTGTTTAAAAATCTATATATATCATAAGTTACACTTATACATCCTTTCAATTTGCGCAGTGGTGTGACGACACGATTTTGCAAGAAATAATTCTTGTGCCAGCATATTATGACGTATTTATTGCATTTCTGTTCGTTATTCGCAAGTACCCGAAACAGCTTCTTGCACTATCTTGCGTTCCCTCATTTTTTGACCATGAGTCCCAAGCAGTGTGTTGGTAAATATTCGAATAACACGAGCGCCATATTATGATGTTAGAAGTTTGAGCAGCAATAGGTTTTAGGAGATTTCAGAAGGGCAATGGATGTATTGGTTAAACACACATGAAAAACTATATATTGTAGTAACACGCACAGTTGGATAAAAACGGCACAAGCGAGATACACAGATCATCAACGGCCGGGTCGATGATATAAAGAGTTTGCTTACCTAAAATAAGTTAAATCAGTCGATAAACGGCCATTCCGTCTGCCGCTATTTTTCATGCAGGTTTCTCAAATGGAGGAAAGCCGCATTTTGTTTATTTTCGGGGTTCTGCCTTACGTGCTTAACCATAACATGCAATACACGCCAATTTACAAGACCGCATATAAATGTAATAAACAAGGAGGTGATAGTATTAACAACAATTTATATAACAGAGATCGCCGTCACAGAAATCAGCGCAATTCGGTTACTATTTTTGGCTGCAGGCGCGACTGCGATTCTCGCTGCATGAGTGACAACGATTCCCACCGCAGGAACGACTGCGACTCCTGCGGCAGGAGCGACTGCGATTGCCACGGTAGGAATGACTGCGACTCCCGCGGCAGGAACGACTGCGACTCTCGCGGCAGGAGCGACTGCGATTGCCACGGCAGGAGCGACTGCGACTGCGATTGCCACGGCAGGAGCGATTGCGACTCCCGCTGCCACAATCATTCGAAATGTCGTTGCATTTGCTGCTGTCCCCCGGGGCCGACCGGGCCAACCGGGCCGACAGGACCCAGCGGTCCAAGAGGAGCGACAGGTGCGACTGGCGCAACAGGCGCTACAGGACCTAGCGGTGCTTCGGGTGCTACAGGCGCAACGGGGCCGAGCGGTGCTTCGGGCGCTACAGGCGCTACAGGACCCAGCGGTGCTTCGGGTGCTACAGGTGCGACGGGGCCGAGCGGTGCTTCGGGCGCTACAGGCGCAACAGGACCTAGCGGCGCTTCAGGTGCTTCAGGCGCGACAGGCGCAACGGGGCCGAGCGGTGCTTCGGGCGCTACAGGCGCTACAGG
>JAEWZS010000216.1 GCA_023458355.1 Bacillota bacterium | reverse complement strand
ATACGTACCCCTTCTAATACGACGGCATTTGCGCCGATCATTACGTTATCTTCTACGATTACAGGTGTTGCACTCGCGGGTTCTATGACGCCTGCAAGCACGGCACCTGCGCCGATGTGGCAGTTATTGCCTACGGTCGCACGGCCGCCTAAAACCGCATTCATATCGATCATGGTGCCTTCGCCTACAACTGCGCCAATGTTAATTACAGCGCCCATCATAATAACCGCGTTTTTGCCGATGGTGACCATTTCTCGAACGATGGCACTGGGTTCTATGCGCGCGAGGATGTCCTTTAGATCAAGCATAGGAACGGCGGAATTGCGGCAATCATTTTCTATGACGATATCTATAATAGAATCTTTATTGGCATCAAGGATCGGTGAAAGCTCACCCCAATCGCCGAACACGAGTTTGTCACCCATACCGAATACCTTTGCGCTGCCGTAATCGATAGGTGCTTTTTCTTTTACGTAAAGCTTTACGGGCGTTTTCTTTTTGGAAGTAGAAATGTAGCGGATGATTTCTTCTGCGTTCATAACGCACCTCCGAACAGTATCTGATCTAAAGTATAATAGCCGTTTTTCTTGCCGACAAGCACCTGTGCGGCTGCAAGTGCGCCGCTTGCAAAAACCGTGCGCCTTGAAGCGCGGTGGGTGATGGATAGCTCTTCATCCTGCCCGAAGAAGCTTACGGTATGCGTTCCTGCTACCGTGCCGCCGCGAAGCGCATGTATGCCGATTTCCTTTTGCCCGCGTTTCAATAAAACACCATCGCGCCCATAAACAGGCGTATAGGTATGGTTTGGATCAATGGCTTCATATAACAGTTTTGCCGTTCCGCTTGGCGCATCCGCTTTTGCAGCATGGTGTATTTCTGTAATTTCCGCATCAAAGCCTTTTAGCAATGTTTCGGAGAATGTTTCAAGCATCTTTTTAAACACCGCTATACCTATAGAATAGTTTGCGCTGTGAAGTACGGACGCATATGCGCCTAAGGATTGAAATATAGCCATCTCCTCGCTTGTGTAGCCCGTTGTGCCGCTCAACAGCGGCATGCCCGTGCGGCGTATACAATCCGCAATATTCAATAAAGCGCCCGGCGCTGAAAAGTCCATAACGATATCCGCATTTCGCCCAAGCGTATATAGCTTACCGGCGTTTTTCTCATGAACGGTGCTCACTACCGTATGGCCTGCTTCTGTGGCGAGGCTTTCAATAAGCTGCCCCATGCGGCTATAGCCGACAAGTACGATCTTCATAGGGCACTGACCGAAAGAAGCGATTGTTTTAACCGTGCCTTTGCACCGTCGCTCATTTCAAAAAGCGGCAATCTAAGGCTCCCCGCCTCAAGCCCCATCATGTTCATGGCGGCTTTTACGGGGATGGGGTTAACCTCGATGAACAGATTGTTGATGACATCCAGATACTTCAACTGCGCTTCTCTCGCCTTTTTTAGATCGCCGCATAAAAAGTCCATGACCATCGTATGCACGATCTCAGGCAAAATGTTTGCAAAAACGGAGATAACGCCACTGCTGCCTAAAGCCATCATGGGCACGATTACATCGTCGTTGCCGCTGTACATATGAAAATCGTCGCTCAAATACCTTGCGATTTGCGAAGCATAACTAAAGCTACCGGACGCCTCCTTAATGCCCAGGATGTTTTCGTGCTTATAAAGGCGTGCTATCACATTCTCGGAAATAGAGCAGCCTGTGCGTCCGGGTACGTTGTACAGGATACAGGGTATATTTACAACGTCCGCAACGGTCGAAAAATGGCGATACATGCCCTCTTCATTGGCTTTGTTGTAATACGGCGTGATGACAAGAAGACCGTCAGCACCCGCATCTTGAAAGCGCAGGCTCTTTTCGAGCATGGTTTTTGTACAGTTGGAGCCGCTGCCTGCAAGTATGGGTATGCGGCCGGCTGCTTTTTTGATCACGCGCTTTAAAACGCTTTCGCATTCCTCCTCCGATATAGTGGATGCTTCGCCCGTTGTACCGAGCACCACAATGCCATCGGTTCCACTTGCAATATGCCAATCCACAAGCTCGTCAAGCCGTAAATAGTTGACGGAGCCGTCCTCATGAAACGGGGTTACGAGCGCAACGATGGAGCCTTTCAAATTAAGCATTTTGCGTACCACCTTTATAAAAAATAATTGTTTATTACGCCGGTGTACAAAGTTCGAACTCCTCCGCAAGCAATCGAGCACAGAGTTCGGCATCTGCGGCGTCCACCGTAACGGAGATGGAAATTTCGCCGGTGCTGATTTGATAACAGCGTATGCCGTTTTTATAGAGCACCGAAAATGTGCGGTTTGCAATATCGCTGTGCGTGATAAGTCCTGTACCCGCAAGCGATATCTTCACCAGGGGAGCATGCATGGTAAGTTCGTAGGGGAAGCCCATCTGCGCTAAGGCTCTTTTAAGAATTTCGGCTTCGTCAATTTTACAGCCAAACGAAAGTGCAACGCTGCCGTCTTGTAAAAGCTGCTGTGAAAGAAGACCGGCTTTTATATCAAGCTTCGCGATGATGGAAAATAAATCGCGCAAACAGCTTCCGTCATGAGGTGCTTTCGCAATATGAAAAACGGTGTAATCATTATCAAGGCATATGCCCGTTACCGGCATATCTTCAAATGTATCGTCCCGCTCCATAATATAGGTTCCTTTCGATTTATCTAAATCCAACGCATGCCCTAGGTATAAGGGTACTTTGTACTTTTTGGCGAGTTCAACACTTCTTGTTTCCAAAGCCCCCGCACCAAGTGCTGCCATCTCCATCATCTCGTCATATGTGATGCGGTTTATAGGCTTTGCGCCGGGGCACCTTCGCGGGTCAATTGTGAATATGCTATCCACATCCGTGTAGATCTCACAGTCGTAGTTGAGCTTGGCAGCCAGCGCAACGGCGGTGGTGTCCGAGCCGCCTCTGCCGAGCGTTGTGATGTTCCCTAATGCATCCGCACCCTGAAATCCCGCTACCACGACAACCTTGCCCTGTTCGATGTGGTGCTTCAACGTGTTTGCATGAATATCTACGATTTTTGCACGTGCGTGATTGCCGTTTGTCAGAAATCCGCACTGGGTTCCCGTGAGCGATACGGCGGGAACTCCCATGCCGCTTAAAGTCATGGCAAGAAGTGCAACTGTGGTTTGTTCGCCCGTCGACATCAGCACGTCAAGCTCACGGACATTGTCTGCACCGCCTGTTTTATTGGCCAGCTCGATGAGTTGGTTCGTCGTTTTGCCCATGGCGCTTGCCACAACCACGATGTCGTGTCCCGCCTGTTTTTCTTTAGCCACGCGTGATGCCACGGCCTTGATTTTTTCGATGGTTGCAACGCTGCTGCCTCCGTATTTTTGCACGACACCCATAATTGCCTCCGCAAACCTTAATTGCTTCTTTTACCATATTAGTAATTATAACGGGTACTTATATTGCAAAAACTGCAGAAGTGCTTGTTTTTTGTGCAAACATAACGACTTGCGGATACCAAGTATGTTTTTTATAACATACAATCAAAGCAACGACTCTTACTGGGGAGGTACGACATGCTCGAAGCGCTTACACGGTACAGAAGAGAACTGCATCAAATACCCGAACTTGGTTTTACTTTGCCTAAAACCATAGCGTATGTGGAAGATGTGCTTACACCGCTTAACTGTGAGGTAACGCACCCCGCGCAAAGCTCCGTCTGCGCTTTTTTTGATGCCGGAAAGCAGGATACTGTAGCCTTTCGTGCAGATATGGACGCGCTTCCCATTGTAGAGGAAACGGATGTAGAGTATGCATCACTACATAGCGGGTATATGCATGCCTGCGGGCATGACGGGCATATGAGCATGCTGCTTACACTTGCGGGTATAGTGGATAAAATGCTTACGTCACTTCCCCATAACGTACTTTTGATTTTCCAACCGGCTGAAGAAACTACAGGTGGTGCTAAGGCAATCGCAGAAAGCGGAATTTTTGAGAGGCACAATACTTCGTGCATTTTCGGTATGCATCTTTGGCCGGAGCTGCCTTTTAGAAAAGTTTATACAAGACCCGGTGCAGTCATGGCCCAAACGGGGATCGTGCATGTGGAGATTGAGGGAAAAAGCGCACATATAGCACGAGCGAAAGAGGGTTTTGATGCGCTGTACGCAGGCGTTGAATTTTTGCATAAGGCTTATGAAGCTGTGGAAATGATTGCGCCGACGGATGAAAAACGGCTTTTAAAATTCGGCTGTATGGAAAGTGGTACCGTGGAAAATGCATTGAGCGCGCATACCTCGGTACGCGGCACAATGAGGACATTTAGTTTATGTATGCGCGAGCGCCTGCTTGAAGCGCTTTATGCTATTAAGCAACAAATAAGTGAGGACACCGGATGCCGCATAAGTGTTTCCGTTTCAGAGGGATACCCGCCTGTAATCAACGACGAAGATCTTTACCGCCGCGTATTAACGCATGTAAAAGAGGATGCACCTATATTGCTCGATGCGCCCTACCTCACCGGAGAGGATTTTTCATTTTACCAAGCACAAGTCCCCGGCATTTTCTTTTTCTTGGGAACGGGTGGAGGTACACCGCTGCATGCGGCAAATTTTAATTTTGACGAAGCTGTGCTTTTAAACGGCTTACGGCTGTTTGAGCGCTTGTTAACGATTTAAGCGGACTACGTCTCCCATGTTGTGAAATAAAGCATGTATGGTATAATTACCGCAGGCAGCTATGGTATAATAGCGCCTGCGGTTATGGTATAATGCCAAAAATCGTATGCAACATTTGCTAAACGGCAATGTGTAATTTCAGAGGGAACTTTAGCGGATGTTGATCCGTATTAATGAATGAGAGGGGTGCGAAAATGCCCGCAAGGGATTTTGAATCCATTTATGCGGACTGCTCCCGCTTGGTATATTGGACAGCGTACGGCGTGCTCAAATCGCATGCCGATGCTATGGATGCGTCGCAAAACGTCTTTTTACGCGTGCTCAACCATGAAAATAAGCTCAGGGATATGGGTGACGCGCAGCTTAAGGCATGGATGTATCGCGTCACGGTGAATGTTTGCCTAGATCTTAAGCGCAAGCAGCGCCGTGAGGTCATCACCGACGAAGGCTTTGACGTTTTACCTGTTGCAGAGGACGATTTGCCCGAGGCGGCAGCGCTTAAAAGCGAACAGAAAACGCTTTTGCGCCAAGCCATCAACGATTTGCCGGACATTTACCGTGAAACGGTGATTATGCATTATTTTTCCGGTTTGAGTTACGAAAGCATTGCCCAGTACACCGGCGTAAGCGAGGGTACCGTAAAGTCGCGCATGTCGCGAGCGAAGGATAAGCTCTTTTCCCTTTTAAAGGATGGTGAGAAAAATGGCTGACAGGATGGATGAAATCTTATACTCGGTCGCCGAAGAGGCAGATCGCGGTGTAGATTATGCCGCGCTGCACGATGCCATTTTGGTTGCGCATACAAAGAATAAAAAAAGCTTTTTACGCTCGAAGCGGATGCTTTCCTACGCTGCCGCGTTTGTAGCGGTCATTGGCGTTGGTGCGTTTGCACTCACAAGCGGATGGTTTTCATCACCAAAATCGGGCGGTGCCGCGGAAGAGGGTGTTTCTGAGTCCTATGCCGTAGCAGCCACCGAAGGTGCGCTGCCGCAAGCGGCACCTGAAGCGCCGGAGCTTAGGGCTGCAGATGAATCTACCTCCGACCAAGCAAACGGCAGCGCGGTTGAAACGCCGGAAATGCTGTTTGGTACGCAAAGTATTACAGGTGAGGTGGATATAGCGTTTGATGCTCCCGCTCTTGCCTCAGCGGTACTTTCAGATACGAATGCGGTATCAAAAGACGTTAAGGTGCTTGAAAATCCGGATAAAAGCAGGGTCGGTGAGTCCCCCTATGGCGGACTTACATGCAACACGAGCTATAACTTGGTGTACATTGAGCCGCTTATAGGTGCGCCGGAGCTTGGTAAAGCGCTCGTTTCCGATTTAGGTGACGGCAATCTGAATGTATATTGGAGCGCGTCTGAAACGCTGCATGTGTACGGTGAATTCGTAGGCTACACCATGGAGGATGCCATTGCGCTTTTGACCGAGATAGGGT
>JAEWZS010000215.1 GCA_023458355.1 Bacillota bacterium | reverse complement strand
TAGTTAGATAAAGTAAATAGCTTGTGTATTTGCGCATAAGGAAGCTTGTGTGCCGGTGTAGAAACACCGAGGGAACACGGATGAAAATTCCGGACTATCCCAGTAACCGTGAAGCTGACAAAACGGCAAACGCCACTGCTCCATTAAGGGGTGGGAAGGCGCCGGAGTAGGATGAAGCTAAGTCGGGAGACCTGCTTACACAAATTGTACTCCTGGGGTTGAGAAGGGCTTTAATTGCCGTGTCTGTATTGTACGGCCGCTCCTCTATCTTTAGGAGGAGCGGCTTTTTTGCTCCTTAGAAAGCTATTTGCGCATTATTGAATGGGAAAGAAGGATAGCTAACATGAAACACGTAAAACGCATAGCGCTTATCGTTGCGCTGCTGCTCGTCTCCATAATGGGACTAAGCTGTGCGCAGCAAGGCAGTACATCAACAGGTCCTATCGTAGTTGCCGATATGCTGGGCCGCGAGGTGAAGCTTGATGCTCCCGCGAAAAAGGTCGTTGCCATAAACGCTGCGGACTGCGAAATACTCTACTATATCGGCGCCGGCGATACGCTTATTGGTCGCGGTGAGTACTGCAATTACCCCGAAGAGGTCTTAAACGTACCCGCTGTGCAGTCGGGCAGCGAGACCAACATCGAGCAGATTATTGCACTTAAACCGGAGCTTGTTATCATGAGCACCATGGCGCAGAAACCAGAGCAGGCTGAAATGCTCGCAAACGCGGGTATAGCCGTGTATATAAGCGACGCAACTACAATTGAGCAGGCTTACCAAAATATTGAGCTTATCGGTCAACTCACGGGTAAAACAACGGAAGCGGAAGCAGCGGTTGATGGTATGAAAAAGTCATTTGCCTCCATTTCCGAAAAAGCTGCCGGTGCCGAGGGGAAAACCGTATACTTTGAAGTGTCGCCGCTTGAATACGGGCTTTGGACAGCAGGTCAAGGCACCTTCATGAATGAAATAGCAACTTTGGTGGGGCTTACAAATGCATTTGCCGATGTGCAGGGCTGGGGTGAGATATCCGAGGAGCAAGTGCTCGCACGTGACCCTGATTACATTGTCACCACAGCCATGTACTTTGGCGAAGGTATGACACCCGTTGAGGAAATTCTCACGCGTACCGCGTGGCAGGGTATGAAAGCCATCAAGAACAGCAATGTCGTCAACGCCGATACCGACGAGATATCGCGCCCCGGCCCGCGTTTGGTTGATGCAGCACAGGCGATCAGCGATTTTATTTACGGAGAATAAGACAAGGGATTTATGAAAAACTTGAAGCGGGAAGGCTTTCGTGCCTATGAATATGTTATATTCGCTGCCGTTACTTTTTTGGCAACGGTGATTTGCGTATCCTTGGGCAGCGTGAGTATCCCGCTCAAGGATACGTTTACAGCCGTTTACAATGCAATATTCGGGCTTGCGATGCCCGAAAGTATAGCATCACCTGTGATATTGCTGGTTCGGTTACCTCGCGTAATCAGCGTAGCGCTCACGGGTGCGGCACTCTCGCTTTGCGGGGCGGCCATGCAAGGACTTTTGAAAAACCCGCTTGCGGACGGTTCCACGCTTGGTGTTTCCTCGGGTGCATCGCTTGGTGCGGTACTGTCGCTTGCATTTGGCATTACCATACCTAACATCCCTCTTGCGGGTACTATGGCGATGGCGATGACATTTGCGTTTTTCTCGCTTCTGATGATACTCTCACTCGCCCACAAGCTTGACCGGAGCCTTTCTACCAATACCATCATTCTCGTAGGCATTATTTTTTCCATGCTGTTTAACAGCGTTATAAGCCTTCTTACGGTGTTTGCTCCGGAGAAAACCCGCTCTATTGTATTTTGGATGATGGGTTCACTCTCGGGAAGCGATTATACGGATGTACTCGTTCTGTTCATAGCGCTTATTTTGTGCGGTGCGGGTATCGTAAGGTTTTCAACCGAGCTAAATGCCTTTTCCGTGGGCGAGGATAATGCCCGTCACGTTGGTGTGAATGTAAAACGCGTACGGCTATATGTACTTATCTTCATTTCGGTACTTATCGGTATATGCGTGTCCGTCGGAGGCACAATCGGGTTTGTAGGGCTTGTGATACCGCATATGACGCGCCTTATAACGGGGCCGAACCATAAGCGGCTCCTGCCAGCTGTACTGTTTTTCGGCGCAATGTTTTTAATGCTCGCCGACCTTGTAGCAAGGGTCGTTTTGAACCCCTTGGAACTCCCCATCGGCGTCGTTACCTCCATCATAGGCGCGGTCGTGTTTTTGTACATTTTCTATTCGCGCAGGAAGGCAGGGGAGTACCGTGCTTGAGGTCAAAAACCTAACCGTTCGGGTAAACGAACGTACGTTGTTACAGGATGTAAGCTTTTCTGTTTTAGAGCATATGTGGCTCATGGTAGTCGGCCCAAACGGTGCCGGTAAAACCACACTTGTGAACGCAGTCACGCAAGGGCTTCCCTATGAGGGAGATGTGCGTTTTGATGCGAAGGATATAGCAAGTCTAAAGAGCGCTGAGCTCGCCAAAAGCGTCGGCGTGCTTACGCAAAGCCACCCCGTAGCGTATTCGTTTACGGTGGAAGAGGTTGTGCGCCTGGGCCGTTACGCCTATACAAAAGACATGTTTTCCACACGTTCTGACGAGGATGATAAAAAGGTGGAGGAAGCGCTTACTATAACCGGCATGCAGAGCTGCCGCACACAGTCTGTTCTTACGCTATCGGGAGGTGAGCTGCAAAGGGCCTTCCTTGCACAGGTGTTCGCACAGGACCCGCGCCTTCTTATTTTGGATGAGCCCACCAACAACCTCGATTTCGTTTACCAAAAGCAGGTGTTTGAGTTGATACGTGAATGGGCAAAGCGGCCCGGGCGCGCGGTGATGTCTGTCGTACACGATCTTGCGCTTGCCCGTGCTTACGGCACACATGCCATTCTTCTGGACAGGGGTAATCTCATCGCTTCGGGAACGGTAAAAGACGTGTTGTCACGCGAAAACCTGCAGAGAGTGTATTCCGTGGACGTTTTTCAATGGATGAAGGATATGCTGTCGCTTTGGGTATGATGTATTGAACCGCCCTCAAGCAAAAAGTTCACAATTAAACAGCCGTATTTTATCGCCGCTCTATCCAGAGC
>JAEWZS010000214.1 GCA_023458355.1 Bacillota bacterium | reverse complement strand
AAGCTCGCACGCATTTGTGATGTTTCCGTTATGCGCCAGTGCTATCGAACCGGATTTAGAGCTGATCACAAGCGGCTGAGCGTTTAATAGGAGGCTGTCACCCATGGTAGAGTAACGAACATGGCCGATAGACGAGCTAGCGCCGCTGAGCTTATCAAGCCCATCGCGAAATGCGCCCGGTACAAGTCCCATCGCCTTGTGGCAGTCGATTCGCCCGTCACGCACCACGGCGATACCGGCACTTTCCTGTCCGCGGTGCTGCAAAGCAAAAAGCCCATAATAAGCCGCCTCAGCGGCATCAAGCCCCTGTTCTGATGAAAAAACGCCGAATATACCGCACTCCTCACGCATACAGTCGTCGTCCGGTTTCAACCTCTCGTAAGAATACGGCAAATAGATTTTAAGCGGCATATTATTCCCCCATTAGTCTAAGGATGATTTCGCGGTAAGCCTCTTCGACCTCGCCGAGGTCTTGGCGGAACCTGTCCTTATCAAGTTTTTTGCCGCTAACTTTGTCCCAAAAGCGGCAGGTGTCGGGGGATATCTCGTCAGCTAGCACCACTGTACCGTTGTACCGTCCGAACTCAAGTTTAAAGTCGATAAGCTCGATACCGAGGTCCGATAGATATTTGCGCAATATTTCGTTCACGCGGAAGGAATATTCCTTTACATTTTCCATTTCCGCATCGGTCGCAAGACCGAGTGCGCGGATGTAGTAAGAGTTGATAAATGGATCGCCGAGTGCATCGTTTTTGTAGCTGTATTCTAAGATGGTGCAGTTAAGCTCCGTTCCTTCGGGGACGCCCATGCGCTTTGAAAAACTGCCTGCGGCACGGTTTCTGACGATGACCTCCACGGGGAGTATCTCCACGCGCTTCACGGCGGTTTCGCGGTCGGAAAGCTGTTCTATAAAGTGGGTTGGGATGCCGCTTTTTTCAAGCAGACGGAAGAAATGGTTGGAAACCTTGTTGTTTACAACCCCCTTGCCGTGGATGGTACCCTTCTTAAGCCCGTTAAAGGCAGTCGCGTCGTCTTTATAGTCGACAATCACAACCGTAGGATCGTCTGTTAAAAACACCTTCTTCGCTTTGCCCTCGTACATTTGCGCAAGTTTTTTCATACTATATCAATCTCCTTTTGAACTTCAGCGTCCGCTTGCGCGGCCTTAACTTTACTGTCTCGCGCGTAATCCGCGAGTTTTTTGTTAAGATTGGCATCGTTTGTTGCGAGTATGCGAATGGCAAGGAGTGCAGCGTTAACCGCACCGTCTATACTTACCGTCGCTACGGGTACACCCTTTGGCATCTGTACGGTGGATAACAGCGCATCAAGCCCACCCAAGTCTTTTCCGCTAACCGGCACACCGATGACCGGCAGCAGCGAGTGCGCAGCAAGTGCGCCCGCAAGGTGTGCCGCCTTCCCCGCAAATGCGATGAGCACACCATAGCCTTCGTCCGAAGCGTTGCGTGCGAATGCCGCTGCCTCGTCAGGTGTACGGTGCGCGCTCAAGACCCGCGCGCAAGCGGGCACGCCAAAATCCGCCAAGGTTTTAAGCGCTTCCTTGGCGACAGGCAGGTCCGATGCGCTCCCTAAAATGACCGCAACTTTTTTCATATGAAAAACTCCTTTTAAAAATTTAAAAGAGCCTGTGCGTGTGCCTGGCTCTTAAAACTTCTTTCGCATAAGCGTATGTAAAACTACGCCGCCGATGTAGTGCTGTGGAGAGTATAGTACGGGTATGCCCTCAATATCGTAATTGAGCTCGTCCATGTAGAGTAAAGCCGTGCCATCCTCCACTTGGAAAAGTGCCGCAAGCTTCTTGTCCGCACAAATCGGGTGAATTTCTGTGATATCCATATACGGCTCAATTTTGCAGAAAGTTTTGAGGAAAGTAAAAATGGGTTCGCTAAAATCGTCTTTTGTAAAGTCATCGTGTTTAACAAGCGACATTGAGACAAAATCCTCGCAGTAGATTGCGGGCTTGCCGCTTGCTTTCATAAGCCGCGAAACGCACAGCACCTCTGCGCCTTCTGTTAAGTTCAACCGTGCTGCGACTGTATTGTCCGCCGGGCGCGTTTCCCACTTTACAAACGCAGTCTCGGGTACAAAGCCCGATTGAAGTATCATTTCGGTGAACTCGATTTCCATATCCATGCGCACACGGATATCCAAAACGTGCCGGTTGATGACCGTACCCACACCGTGGCGGCGCGTAATAAACCCTTCGCGTTCAAGCTGGGAGAGGCTGTCACGAAGCTGTGTACGGCTTATGCGTAAGCGCTCCGCAAGTACGTTTTCTCGCGGCAGGCGCGCCGCATAGCGGTAAGCGCCTTCCTTCATTTCCTTCAAAAGCCGCATCCGAACCGACAGCATCTGCTCGCGTCCGCCGTTTTCCAAACGCTCATACCCCAAAATCCGCAAAATAGGTATTACCTTAAAGGTACTACCTTAAGAAATGTACCATGATTTTTTGCGTTTGTAAAGTTTGAATAAATATATTGTTACAACCATTTTTTGGCAAAAAACCGTCGAAACCGTATAGAAGTTCGGTTTCGACGATTTATCGGACTTTATAGATTTTCCCGAGATGCCTCAGCGCTGTGGCCAAACCGGGTCCAAATTTGCCATCCGGCCGTCCGTTTCATGCACGAGTACACCGCGGCGACGTAGGAATTCGACGAAGAATGCGTGCGTGCGGATGTGCGTATTCTCCCACTTCATCTGCGTCATTATTTCCATGTAGTCGTTACCACCCGTGGCGATATAGTCTGTTGTAGCGACACTTAGGCGCATTTCTTCCCCGATAGGTGTGCCGTTGTCGAGCGTTATTGATACGACGCGCCTGCCTTCCGGCTGCCTCGTATCAACCACCGCGCGCAGCCCTGAAAATTGCAGTGCCCCGTTGTGCACCCAATGTTCGTTTTCATAAGTACGCTCGAACAGCTCATGTAGTTGCGCTCCGGTCATCTCCCCCACATAGATATCCTCGTCAAAACACATTACATGCATCACCATCTCAGCGGTGACAATCCCTGCCGGTATATAGCCAAATAGGCTGGTTGCGTTAAAAAGTCCTACTTGGGCACGCCCCGCTGTGCGAAGGCCATCTGTATAGAAGTTTCCCAACGCACATTCGCCGTTTCTATCTGCTTTGAGGCAAACAGGCAGTTTTGCAAGCGGCTCATCCAGCAAAGGACGGTACGGTGCCATAGCGTCATCCACCGCGCGCTGCACGTTTTTATCAGGTGCAACCTGCACTGCATCGCCCATCATATCATAGATGCATACGGTACGCTCCACGACGCGCTTGTTTTCATCAAGCGTCAAACTTATATGCGCAATCTCCCCGGCGGAAAACCCGGCTTTCGCAAACACGGTATCACTGCAAACGCATGCGATGCTGCCCGGATTGTGACCGCCGATCATCACATCAACAGGTGGGATTACTCGTGCGGTTTCAAAAAGCTCACCCGTACAAGTGCCATCCTTTGATACGCTGCCCGGCAGATGACCGAGTACGACTACGATATCCGCACCGGCCCGACGTAACTCCGGGATGAAAACATGGAGCGCTTCGGAGGGTGATAAAATCGTGTAGCCGTCAAAGCGGTCTCCCCTGAGCATAAACGGCGTATACGCGGTGGTGACACCGATCACACCAATTTTCACACCACAGCGCTCAAGCATCACATAAGGCTTGGCGACCGACGGAGGCAGCTTCGTTTTTTCATCGATAATATTCGCGCACAGAATGGGAAATATGGCCTTTTGCAGCACCGCGTGCATCGTTTCTTTGCCGTTATCAAACTCATGGTTGCCAAGCGTCATCGCATCCACTTTGAGTAAGTTCATAACATCGATAACAGGCGCACCGTCCGTCAAGTTACAGATCGGCGCACCGCACAGTACGTCCCCTGCATCAAGAAATATCGTTCCATTAGGGTTCTGATCCCGAATTTGGTGAATCAAACCGGCGAGCTTCGCCGCACCAGGGCAATGATAGGTTGCATCGATTGCACCTGCAAAATCGGTCTGCGTTATAATATCAAGAACCATGAACGCCTCTCCATCCTATTCATTAAAATGGGGAATTGTCGTTTTCAGCCCTCCCAATCTCGTGCATACGCTTTACGGGAGAAACATGAAGCTCGCCTTGCGTGCGCAGATGCGCAAAAATGGCATCGTACATCCGTACGTGGATCGGCTCCCATAAAAGCGCGTTGGCAACCTTACGTGTATCGTTGCCGCCCGAGGCCATGTATTCCGATGTCGCAACGGTGTACGTCTTATCCGGCTCAACCGGTGTACCGTCTAAAAGCGTGATAGATTGAATTTTAGAAAACGCAGGCTTTGTATGATCGGCATACACGATAAGCCCTGTGTGCAAGAGTCCGGCGTTATTGCCAAAGCGCTCCGGAACATACACAAGCTCAAAGAGTTCATAAAGCTGCGCGCCGGTTATATTCGCCTTAAGGATTGGGTCATTGAAGCCCATCACTGCCGTTACATCCTCCGCGGTAACGGGCCCGGGGTTAATACCGTACGCCGCGCTTGTGGCGTTCATGTAGGCGATATCCGTCCCCGCTGCGCTTTGTACACAGTCTGCCAGAAGATTACCAAGCTTCGTCTCGGCACTCAGGCGGATTGTCCAGGTTTCGTCAGTGATGGCGAGTACATCCTCAAAAAAGCCACGGAATGGCTCTGTTATACGCTCCTCATATTGCTTGTATTTAGGTATGGGCTCGGCGTTCCAATCCGTTTGCAGCACTTCATAAGTACTATCCACAACGCGGCCTAAATTCCAGTCAAAAAAGAGCCGCGCGTGGCACAGGCTATGGCCGGAAAAACCGCCTTTAAGAACGATTGTGCTGCCCACAAGTCCCGCATAATCGCCCGGGATGTGGCCGCCCACACATACATCAACCTCCGGAATTTCATGTAGAAGTTCTATCAGCTCACCGCTCGCGCTTCCGTCAGATTCCACATAAAACGGTATGTGTGCGAGCAATACAACGATATCGGCACCGGCGTTTCGTACCTCGGGGATATATTCTTGGCAGGCTTTTGCGCAGGAGCGTATCTCGTAGGGGGCAAAGGATGCGGCTGTGACCATGCGGGATGTGTACTCGGTCGTGACCCCGACCACACCGATCTTTACACCCGCCTTTTCTAAAATTACATAAGGCTTTGCGCCGGGGATTAGCAACCCGGTCTCCCGCTCAACGATATTTGCACAAAGGATCGGAAAATCCGCGAGCTGAATGCAGTCGTTCAAAAACGCCTGCCCGCGGTCGAACTCATGGTTGCCGAGCGTCAGAGCATCTGTTTTAAGAAGCGACACCGCTTTGACGCACGGTTCACCACCCCAAAAATTTGTACAAAAAGCGTCGCCCGCATCAAGAAGCAGCGTACCCGCAGGGTTATCGCACCGTACGGCATCGATTGCCGTGCCAAACGCAGCAAAGCCCGGGTTGCGCTTTGAGCGCTTAAGCCGGCCTGAAAAATCGGCATGGGCTAATATATCGATAGGAATCAACTTATCCATAGTCTTATCCCTTCAACCCGCCGCGGGACACGCCTGTGATGATCTGCTTTCTAAAACAGATGAAAAGTATGATCATCGGCACAACCACGATTGTGGCCGCAGCCATCAAGCGCTCATAGCGGATGCCGCTTGAGGTCATAAAAGCATATAGACCAAAGGGCAGTGTCCGCGACTCGGGGTTATTCGTAACGAGCACCGTCCATAAAAACGCGTTCCAGCAGGTGATCGCATTAAGCAAGCCGATTGTGGCGAGCGCGGGCTTTGCAATAGGCACCATGATGCGCCACAGGTATCGCCAGTTGGACGAACCGTCCACACGGGCGGAATAATATAGACTATCAGGGATAGACAAAAAGAAGTTTCGAAGAATGTAGGTGTAGAAAATGCTCGAGGTAAACGGGATAATCAGAGCCAGCAAATTGTCAATGAGCTTCCAATCGACGATGGTCTGATAATTGGTAATGATGAGCATTTCAAACGGAATCATCATCAGCGACAGCAATATTGAAAACAGCAAATCGCGCCCCGGGAACTTCAGCCGCGAGAATGCAAACGCAGCAAGGATGGTCGTAAACATCGTGCAGCCGACACAGGCGGCCGTGACGATGACAGAGTTTAAAAAGTAGCGTGCGAAAGGTGCTTTCTCAAACGCATACCGGTAGTTCTCCAAAGTCGGGCTCGCGGGGAACACGGTGGGAGGTGTCGTGTTCACCTCTGCACCCGTCTTGAGTGAGGAGAGAATCATCCACACGAACGGCAGCACCATGATCGCCGCCCCGATAATTAAAATCAAATATAGGATTGTTCGCTTTGTAGTCTTCATGGCTCAATAATGCTTCCATTTCCGCTGCATAAACAGCTGAATCATCGTCAGTACCAACACGATGCCAAACAGAATCACTGCGCTTGCTGCGGCACGACCAAGCTTCCATTTAACAAAGAACGCATCGTAAAGGTAATATACGACCGTATAGAGCGAATAGGCCGAACCCGGTTTACCGTTAAAGAGCGGGAACAGCTCGGTAAACACCTTGGAGGCGGAAATCATGTTGACGATCAAAGTCAGCCCGATAGTCGGCGCGAGAAGAGGCAGTGTGATGCGGTAAAAAATCCGCCCGCCCTTCGCTCCGTCTGCACGTGCAGCCGTATAATACTGCGGGTTTACGTTTTGAAATCCCGCAAGCAGCAAAATCGTCGTAAAAGGTATCATGCTCCACACACCATAGATAACCAGTGCCGCGAGGTTATACTTGGGGTCATTCAGCCAATTAATGGGATTGATGTTAAAAAGCGAGAAAAAGTAATTGACTAAACCGTAGTCGAAGTTGAATAGCCACTTCCACACGAGGCCGATCGCCGTTACGGAGGTGACCATCGGCAGGAAATAACAGGTCTGAAAAAAACCTTTCAGCTTAACGTTGTTGTTAAGTAGCGATGCTATAAGAAGTGATAGCGCAGTTGCAATCGGCACAACAATCACGATGTACAGAC
>JAEWZS010000213.1 GCA_023458355.1 Bacillota bacterium | reverse complement strand
ACGCTTCTTTGTGTTGTGCGGCTATATAACGGTAAACTACAGCTTATCCGTGCGGTTACGGTTGCGTTTATCGCAATGTATCTTGCACTCAACTTTTTAAACCTTGATGCGATGATTGCAAAAAGCGTACTGCAACGCGCCGAGATCCGCGGCGAGCTCAACGTGGGGGATGCGGATTATCTTCGTTACACGCTCTCGTCCGACGCGGAACCGATTTTAAAGGCAAGTAAATTCAAGTATGATATTTATTACGATGTGCTGCCTGAGGATTTGGGATAATAAAGAAAAAACGCCTTAACCGGCGTTTTTTACTTTGTTAAGTTCCTCTTTCAGCGATCTTGCGAGCTGGTCGCTGCAGGAGGTTGAATTTGCGCCACAGCGGATGCCTGTAAGAAGTGCGATAAGCTCGTCCACTGTGCGGCCTTCGCAAAGCTTGCCGATGGCCTGTAAATTCCCGCTGCACCCGTCAGCGAAGGTAAGGCCGTGGATACGTCCGTCGGTGATGTCAAGGTCTATTCTGCTCGCGCAGACGCCCTTGGGGTAAAACGTGTGATGCATGGTTCCTCCGAAGCTGCTGCTATTATTTTTGAAAGCGAGAGAGGTCTATCTCGCCTTTATAAACGGTTGCTGCAGGGCCTGTCATATAAACGTTGTCGTCATCCGCCCAGTTGATGAAAAGTGCGCCAAGCGCAAGATGTGCGTTCACCTTGCGGCCTGTAAAGCCCGAAAGTGCGCAGCAGACTGCCGCGCTTGAGGTGCCTGTGCCGCAGGCGAGCGTCATGCCGCAGCCACGCTCCCATGTGCGCACCGCAATGTTTTCTCGATCGAGTACTTTGGTGAAGTTCACGTTGGTCTTTTTCGGAAAAAGCGGAAGCGTTTCAATTATGGGACCGTACCGCAGAACGTCCTCTTGCGTTACACTATCCGTAAAAACCACCGTATGCGGAACGCCTAAAAGTATGGTGGAAAACGTGAATTCACGGCCGAGTGCGGTAAGTTTTTGGTTTAGGCAAGTACTCGTACCTTTAACGGGAATTTTTTCGCAGGTAAGCTCAGGCTTTCCCAAGTTGACGGTAACGGTCGAGACTTTACCGTTATCAGCAGCAAGAGAAATCTGCATGGTGCCTGCGAGCGTTTCTACTTTAAATACATCCTTTTGTACGATTTTATGATCGTATACGTATTTGGCGAAGCAGCGTATGCCGTTGCCGCACATCTCAGCCTCGCTTCCGTCGCTGTTGAAGATGCGCATGAGGATTTCATCGGATAGGGAATTTTGCACCAGTATCATGCCGTCGGCACCTATGCCGGTACGTCTGTCGCAAAGCGTTTTGCTCAAATTGCTTAGGTCCGAAAGGGTCTTTTCACGGTCGTCGAATACGATAAAATCGTTGCCGAGCCCATGCATTTTGGCAAACTGCATAATATCGCCCTCCCATCCAAGTTTCCGAAGTTGTTTTTTCTTGCTTATTATACTATGCACATAGCTCTTAAAACAAGCAACCGGCATAGCCGTTGAAGCTGCATTTACATGAAATTTACAGGATATGCCTGTACAAGCGGAACTTTTTGGATTATCATAAAACATACCTGTGCAAGGATTTGCTCGGGGTTTTATAGAGTTATGCTTTATGGAGAGCACACCGTATTGCTTATGTGCTTGGGGAAGGACTTAAAACGGATGGAACGGCTGTATTTTATCGTAAATCTCTTAGCCGGGGGCAACCGCTGCGAAACATGCTTTCGCAAGGTCGAAGCTGAGCTAAAAGCTCGAAATATTCCCTATGATTATGCGGTAACGAAATACCGCAAGCACGCTGTGGAGCTTGCGAAAACAGCTTATGACAACGGCGAACGCACCATCGTCGCCGTGGGCGGCGACGGTACGGTCAACGAGGTTGCATCCGTGCTCGCGGGCACCGATGCCGTAATGGGTATACTTCCCTTTGGTACGGGCAATGACCTCGCGCGGGTGTTGCATTTTCCCACGGAACCCGATGAAGCGCTTGAGATGCTTTTAACCGGAAACGTAAAGCGCATGGACGCAGCCGATGTGAACGAGCATTTTTTCATTAACGTAGCAGGCTTTGGGTTTGATGTGGATGTGCTTGTCAAAATGGACAAGTATAAAGCGCGTTTTAAGGGTATGATTCCGTATCTTTTAGGTATTTTGGATGCATTGGTGCATTTGAAGGCGGTGCCGATTAAGCTTCATTTGGAGGATGGCACGGTTAAGGAGATGGAGGCAATTTTAGTTGCCGTCGGCAACGGTGCATATTTTGGCGGTGGCATGATGGCATTGCCCGGTGCCGATCCTTTTGACGGCATGTTTGATGTATGTGCGGAGCGTAAGATTTCCTTAATGAAATTCCTTGCGCTTTTACCGCGCTTTATCAAGGGCAAGCATATGGGCTTGTCGGTTGTGGAGTATTTCCGCGCAACGAAACTGTATGTGGAAGGCCCTTCATCGAGCGTGATTGAGGTGGACGGCGAACTTAACTCGCACGCACCTGCGCAGTTCACGCTTCATAAAGAGGCCATGAATATGATTGTCGGCACGAAATAACACGAGGTAATCATGGAACGGTTTTACTGCATCGTAAACCCCATTGCAGGAAGCGGACGTGCGAAGGAGCAATTTATAAAAGCGTACGCGCTTCTTACTGCGTCCGGGGCTACATGCGAGGCCGTATATACCGAATACCCCGGCCATGCGCGAGAGCTTGCGCAAAAGGCTTATGACAGCGGTGAGCGCACAATTGTATCAGTGGGCGGTGACGGCACCAACCAAGAGGTCGGTTCGACACTTTCCCTAACGGATGCAAAACTCGGTATACTTCCTTTTGGCACGGGCAATGATTTTGCCCGCGTATTGAAAATACCGCAGGATGTTGAAGCCTCAGTGGGTATACTTCTCAGGGGAAACACAAAGCGCATAGATGCAGCCATGGCAAACGAACGTTTTTTCCTAAATGTAGCCGGGTTTGGGTTTGATGCTGAGGTAGTGCGCTACACGGAGAAGTACAAAAAGCGCTTTAACGGTATGCTCCCGTATTTGATGGGTATTTTTAAGGCGCTTACGCATTTGAAGCCCATCGAAATAGAGGTCGAAGCGGACGGCGAGCGTTTTCATGAGCGAGCGATACTTATAAGCGCCTGCAACGGCACGCATCTGGCGGGCGGTATGCATGTAGCACCACTTGCAGACCCATGTGACGGGCTATTCGATTTTTGTGTCGTTAAGGATATGAGCGTATTTACGTTTTTAACGATATTGCCGCGCTATATCAAGGGTAAACACCTGGATTCCCCGCATATCCGTTATTTCAAGGCGGAAGGTGCAAAAATCAACTGCGAGAGTGGGAATGTGCTAAACTTAGACGGTGAGCTGGGAGAGCAGACACCTGTAACATTTAGCATTTTAAAGGGCGCATTAAATGTATTTGTTCCGTAAAGATCCATAAAAGAGGAGGAGGAAGGATGCAAAGACGCCGGCTGAAGGCAAAGAACAAGCGAAAAACGGCAACGAGACTCGTGCTCGTCGTGGTTGCTGTGCTGTTAATTATCGGTGCTGCAGTCGGGCTTGTGCTTGCTTTTGGCGGTAAAAAGACGCTCAAAGCAT
>JAEWZS010000212.1 GCA_023458355.1 Bacillota bacterium | reverse complement strand
CGGTATTATCATCGCGTGGGTGAAAAAGAAAAGAAAAGCGACCGTATAACCGAATAACGGACGAACATTTATACAAGCGGTTGTTAAGTAAAAGGGTGTATGCATGGCAAATGTTCGCGCAAAACTGCAGGAGATTTATTCGCTGGAACAGCTGGCATCCGGCGATTCTGCCATTCACAATCTACACCCCAACGCGAAACTTTTTGCGACGCTGGTTTACATCGTATGCATGGTATCGTTTAACCGCTATGAGCTAAGCCGCCTTGTGCCATACGTTTTTTACCCCGTTCTTGTTATGGTGCTTTCGGAGACACCTTTTTTTATGATTATAAAGCGCTTGCTCGTTGCGCTGCCTTTTGTACTGTTTGCAGGGTTGTCAAACATTATCTTCGACCGTGCGATTTTATTCCGTTTTGGCGATGTTGCAATAAGCTATGGCATGGTGAGCTTTCTGGTACTGATTTTACGCACTTTTCTAAGCGTAGCGGCAGTGCTCATCCTCGTCGCGGTCACGCCTTTTTTCGAGCTGACGAGCGCTCTAAAGAGGCTTCGTGTGCCCTCTATTATCGTGAATTTGTTTGAAATGATCTACCGCTATCTCGGTACGCTTGCGGAGGAAGTATTCGGTATGCACACAGCGTATTCGCTTCGATGCCCGAACGCGCGCGGTGTAAATATGAAGCATATGGGAAGTTTTGTCGGTCAGCTTCTTTTGCGCAGCTTCGACCGGGCGGAGCGCGTTTACAATGCCATGCAATGCCGCGGTTATCCATCCTTTGCACGAGAGGTATTTCAAAAGCGTTTTTCCGCAGCGGATTGGCTTTTTCTTATCATAGCCGCTGGTTCGTCTATCCTGTTCCGACTAACAGACATACAGGGGGCGCTTGGTGCATGGCTGGAGGGGATTATTTGATGCTTATAATCAACGATTTATCGGTCGTCTATCCCGATAAGACCAAAGCGGTAGATGCACTTACCCTCACAGTCGATGAAGGGGAAAGTGTGGCGCTCATCGGCGCAAACGGCGCGGGTAAAACCTCTCTCATCATGGCCGTCGTAGGCGTGCTTCCTTCAGACGGGGAAATTATCGTTGACAGCATGAAGCTCACAAAAGAAACGGTGCGCCTTATCCGCGCTCAAGTGGGTGTAGTGTTTCAAAACCCTGACGATCAACTTTTTATGCCCACGGTTTACGAGGACGCGGCATTTGGTCCGAGGAATTTGGGTGTAGAGGATGTTGAAGCTCGGGTGGAGAAGTATCTAACGATGCTTCAAATTTCTCATCTAAGCGGCAAAAGTGCTGCAAGGTTATCCGGCGGCGAAAAACGCATGGCGGCGCTCGCATCGGTATTGTCCATGGAACCTAAGCTCGTGTTATTTGACGAACCGAGCGCTTTTTTAGATCCTAAAGCCCGGCGAAATCTTATTCAAACGCTTAACAGCTTAAGCCACACAAAACTCGTTGCCACACATGATCTCACATTTGCTTTGGAGACTTGTAAGAGGGCTGTGCTTTTGAAGGACGGAAAAGTATTCGCTGATGGTTTATCCAGCGAAATATTATTCAATGAAAAACTGATGGATGCGTGCGGCGTGGAAGCGATCCTGCCGTACCGAAGGGGGAACGGAAATGACGCTTGAGGGATTTTTTAAGGAAAATAAGAATGTTGCACTTGGTTTTTCGGGTGGTGTAGATTCTTCTTATCTTTTGTATGCGGGACTTCATTACGGTGCCGATGTGCGTCCGTATTACATTAAAACGGTGTTCCAACCTCAGTTTGAGTTTGAGGATGCAAAAAAGCTCGCGGCGCATTTAGGTGTGGAGTTGACCATAATCGAGCTTGATGCGCTTCGTCTTCCTGCGGTCGTTGCTAATCCGAAAGATCGCTGCTACCATTGCAAAACAGCATTGTTTGGTGCGCTTAAAGAGCGGGCTATTTTAGATGGTTACCCCGTATTGATCGACGGTACCAACGCCTCCGATGATGCGGGGGACCGTCCGGGTATGCGCGCCTTACAAGAGCTTCGTGTACGCTCGCCTTTACGGGAGTGCGGTCTTACGAAGGATGATGTAAGGCGACTTTCCAAAGAAGCAGGGCTTTTTACCTGGGATAAGCCCGCGTATGCATGCCTGGCAACGCGTGTGCCAAAGGATACCCCGCTTACGGCGGAGCTTTTAAGCTACGTAGAGGGAGCTGAAGGCGCGCTTTTTAAAATGGGATTTACGGATTTTCGCGTAAGGGTATTCCACGACGCGGCAAGGCTCCAATTTACAACAAAGCAAATGGAGCGAGCTTTAGCGGAGCGCGAAGCTGTTGTTGAAAACTTAAGACCGTTTTTTGAAACGGTGCTTTTGGACCTTAAGGGGAGGTAAGTATGGAGCAGCAAGAGATACGACAATTACTGCAAAAGGTATCTACAGGCGAGGTGTCGGTGAACGATGCCGTTGTGAAACTAAAAATGGCTCCCTTTGAGGATTTGGGCTTTGCCAAGCTCGATTCGCATCGCGGCATCCGTCAGGGTGTGGCGGAAGTCATATACGGTGCGGGTAAAACCCCTGAGCAAATTCAAAGAATTGCCCAAGTCATGCTTGAAAAGGGGCAAAAGACCATACTCATCACACGGCTAGATAAAAATGCCGCTGATTTTTTGCGAGTTGGGCTTCCCTTTACCTATTATGAAATGGGCCGAATCGGTATCGTGGGGGAAATGCCGAAAGCCACGGGCTTGGGTGAGATTGTTGTAGCGACGGGCGGCACAAGCGACATGCCTGTGGCCGAGGAGGCAGCTCTCACAGCACAAGCCTTAGGCAACCGCGTTGTGCGGCTTTACGATGTGGGCGTAGCAGGGCTTCACAGACTTCTTTCGCATATGGAAGAGATTATGCGCGCCAGTGTAATCATTGCAATCGCCGGGATGGAAGGCGCTCTTGCGAGCGTAATCGGCGGCCTTGCGGACTGCCCCGTCATTGCAGTTCCCACAAGCATCGGCTATGGTGCATCCTTCAACGGGCTTTCGGCGCTTCTTTCCATGCTCAACTCCTGTTCAAGCGGCGTGAGCGTTGTTAACATTGACAATGGTTTTGGCGCGGGTTATCTCGCGAGTATGATCAACCACATGCGGGAGGGAAAATGAAAACACTCTATCTCGAATGCAATATGGGAGCAGCAGGCGATATGCTCATGGCTGCGCTTTTAGAATTGATGCCGGACAAGGATGCATTTATTGATAAGCTAAACAACCTCAAAATCCCAAACGTACGCATAAGCGCAGAGCCTTCCGTAAAATGCGGTATAGTGGGCACGCATGTAAGTGTATATGTGCATGGCGAAGAAGAGGATGAACAGTTACACCACGTTCATCACGACCATGACCACGACCATGATCATCACGACCACAGCCATGACTATAACGACCATCACGATCACGCCGGGTTAGGGGAGATAGAACATATACTGCATCATCTCGATATACCGAAAGAAGTACGCTTGGACGCGCTTTCAGTATACGAACTACTTGCCAAAGCGGAAAGCGAAGTGCATGGGAGGCCTGTAATAGAGGTGCATTTCCATGAGGTGGGTATGATGGACGCCGTGGCGGATATTGTAGGCGTGTGCATGCTCATACATGAGCTTAAGCCCGATCGAATTATCGCTTCACCCGTTCATGTGGGGAGCGGGCAGGTTCGCTGTGCGCATGGGCTCTTGCCTGTACCTGCACCCGCAACGGCTCGGCTCTTAATGGGAATCCCCACCTATGGCGGTACAATACGCGGCGAGCTTTGTACGCCAACGGGTGCGGCACTGCTTAGGCACTTTGTGCACGAATTTAGCGCAATGCCCCCTATGAAAACTGAAAAGATCGGCTATGGCATGGGCAAGAAGGACTTTGAGGCTTGCAACTGCGTCCGCGCCATGCTGGGCGTTGAGGACGCGGCGGAGGAGAAAATTTTAGAGCTTAGCTGCAATATCGATGATATGACCCCCGAGGCTGTGGGGTTTGCTATGGAGATGCTTCTTGAAGCCGGAGCACTCGACGTTTTTACCGTACCCATAGGCATGAAAAAGAGTAGGCCTGCTGTGCTTTTCTCCTGCTTGTGCCGTTTGGAGCAACGCTCCGAGATTTTAAAGCTCATTTTCAAGCATACAACCACATTGGGTGTGCGTGAATATGTTTGTAACCGTTATGTTTTGAAACGTTCAGAGCGCATTGCAAAAACCGAATACGGTACCGTGCGCGTGAAACAGGCGGAAGGATACGATGTCAAACGCGAAAAACCTGAGTTTGAAGATGTGGCGAAAATAGCGAGAGAAAAGGGTTTATCGCTTACCGAAGCGGCAAAACAAGTAAGGTAGTGGCTGATAGGAACCAAAAGCCTCCCTCTGAGGACGGGGGCGAAGCCGAAACTCCGCCAGTGGCGGATGAAGTGAGGCGAAAGCCCAGTGAGAAAAGGAGTAATGCGACTTAAGGTGCATTACGACTATTACGAACTGGGTGGCACGGCACAGCCGTGACGGAGGGAGAGATACACCGAAAGTTATTTTTCTCTCCCTCAGTCGGCTTTGCGTCCGGCGAGCCGGAGCCCTTCACGTCCGGCAGAGCCGGAGCCCTTCGGGCCAAGGCTTACGGCCTTGCGTGGGCCGAGGCCTGTGGCCTCGCGTGCCGACAACTCCCTCATCAGAGGGAGCCTAAAAACGGATTTATCGTTTCTTTTGCGTAGAAGAGTTTTTTGGTTATCAAGATAAAAAGTAAAGCGGCCTCTCGGCCGCTTTACTTATAACTTTCTTAAATCGTCTCCAACTTTATAATGTTCGTATTCCCCGAAACGCCGTTCACTAAGCCGCCTGTAATGATGATGTTGTCGCCCGGCTGTAGATCGAATGCCTTTTTAGCTGCCTCCCTAGCATGGTAAAAAAGCACATCTGCGGAAGTAAAAGGTTCGCTCATTACGGGGTATACGCCCCATGAAAGTGAAAGCTTATACCATGCGCGTTTGCTCGTGGTCATGCCGAGTATGTTTACGGGGCAGCGAAAGCGCGATACCATACGTGCCGTCGTACCCGAAAGCGTACAGGTGACGATGGCCTTTGCATCGAGGTCAATGGCCATGCCGCAGGTCGCGTGGGAGATAGCGTCGCTCTTATTTTTGATGCGGAATTCCGCGTTGGAAAAGCGCTTGGCGTAGTTGATATGCTTTTCCGTCTCCTCCGCGATGGTCGACATGACCTTTACCGTCTGTACGGGGTACTTGCCCGCGGCGGTCTCGCCCGAGAGCATAATGGCGCTCGTACCGTCATACACGGCGTTTGCAACGTCGGATATCTCAGCTCTTGTGGGGCGAGGGTTATGGATCATCGACTCGAGCATTTCTGTGGCAGTAATCACACGCTTACCTAACAACCTGCATTTGGTGATGAGGGCTTTCTGGATATAGGGGAGTTCCTCGAAGGGTATCTCAACGCCGAGGTCACCGCGTCCGATCATAATGCCGTCGCATTCCTCGCAAATCTCCTCGATGTTATCGACACCCGCGCGGTTTTCGATCTTGGCGATGATGTCGATATCCTCGCCGCCGTTGTCTCGTAAAAAAGCATTGAGTTCCACGAGGTCGGCTTTGGAGGAAACAAACGAGGCGGCGATAAAATCCACACCGTTTTGGATGCCAAACAGTATGTCCTTTTTATCCTGTCCGCTCAAATACGGACCGCCAACGATTTTGTTGGGGAAGTTCATGCTTTTTTTGTCGCTGAGCTCTCCGCCTGCAATCACCGTACATATGGCATCTGTTTTCGTGAGCTTTTTCACTTCAAAGATAAGAAGGCCGTCGTTCACGAGTATCCTGTCGCCAACAGTAAGTGCGCTTATACAATTTTTATCGCTTACGGAAACGCGCTCCTTCGTACCTTCAATATCCTCCGTAGTGAACGCGAAACTATCCCCGTCATTGAGCGTGATCTTCCCGTCGCAGAAAGTTTTAATGCGGTATTCTGGACCCTTGGTATCAAGCAATATTGCGATGGGGATATTGAGTTTTTCGCGCACCTTTTTTACGAGCATGATGCGGTTGCCGTGCTCCTCATAGCTCCCATGGGAGAAGTTGAGCCTTGCAACGTTCATGCCTGCAAGACAAAGCTCGGTTATGCATTGCTCGTTCTCACTTACAGGTCCTATTGTACATACGATTTTTGTTTTTCTCATACCTAACACCTCTTTTTGAATAGGAGCATTGTACTACGCGAAAGCAAAGCTTACAAGAATTTCATTGTTAAATGTATGTACATAAATTTCATTATTAAACGTGCCGTTGACCGCGGGCCGGAGG
>JAEWZS010000211.1 GCA_023458355.1 Bacillota bacterium | reverse complement strand
TCGCGCCGCAGGATTCGCATACATACTTGACCATTATATTTCCTCCAATTTGTGACGCGAGAGGAATCGTTCGAAAGGCAAATACATCTTTGTTTTGTGCGACAGATACCAGAAAAGTTCCGCGATGATTACGGAGGGAATGAAATCCACAAAATAATGCTGCTTTACAAACATTGTGGATGCGAAGGTGAGAAGTGCCATAATAAACGAGGTAATTTTAAGCCAAAGCTTTACTTCTTTTGCACCTCGTACGCCTACAAAGCACATCCAACTCGTAAAGCAGTGAAACGACGGAAACAGGTTTACGGGGCTGTCTGCTGCGTAGGCGATTTTAGCCAACCAGCCGAAAAAGCCGGCACCCAAGTCCTCCGGGCGGGACATTTCCGTTGGTATGAAAATAAAAAGCGATCCGATCAGCACCGATGAGCAAAGCACGGTCACGATAAGATTTGCCGTGCGGCGAATATTTAGCCCAATAATATACGTATACATCAGCGCCCAATAGGCAAAGCAGATTAGATACGGCAGGAAGAAAAACGGAACATAGGGTATCATTGCATCAATGGGTAAGCTTAAATCAACCTTAGGCAGCTGCTCCACAATGGGCTTTACCCCGGCGTAAATCACAACCTGCACGCCCAATAAAAGCATAGCCATAATAACCGTACGCTTAGTAAAAAAACTGTCTACGGTGCGCTTTTGAAGATGTTCTGCCGATGCTAAGTGCTGTTTCTGTGTCATGGTTTTAGTGCAATATGCAGATTTACGCCTTTTAGCGTCAGAACCGCGCTCTGCCGTGGCGCGATGAGACGCGAGTATAAGCGCTCACCGTAAAAATCTATCAGCTTTTCGCGCGAAAGATTGGTAGCGATGAGCGTAGCCTTAGATGCCGATTGTCGTTCGTTAACAATGGAGAAAAGCGTTTCACTTGTGATGTTTTTAATCATTTGCTCGGTGCCAAGGTCATCTATGACAAGAAGTTCGGGCATAAGGAAATCCGGCGTACCGCTGCCCAAGCGTATGCTTTGCATGACCGTTTCGATGAGGTTGTAGGCTGTAATCTTATATACATTGTGGCCGCGCTCCTGCACGCGGTTGGAGATGCAGTTTAGTAAAAAACTTTTCCCAAGGCCGGAGTTCCCCATGAGGAGCAGGCTTCTCGGAGCGTTACTAGGAAACATGTCCGCATAACTCTCGCAGATTTTTTTTGCACTGAGCGTAAGCTTTTTCTGCGATTCGTCCGGAAAAATATCGGTGCGGAATGTCTCAAAGCGCTCATCGGGGTGGATAAATGACCTTTCAAAGCGACTTGTTTCAAGCTGCCGCTTCATGCAGGCGCACATAGTTTTTTCACGACTGCCAACATAACCAGTGTCTGAACACAGCTCACAGTGAAAATGCGGTTTTAGATAATCCGCACTAAGTCCGTTCATCTCCAAAAGCGCTGCTTCTTCCGCGTTGAGCGAAGCGACGATCTTATTAACGGCTTTTCGCTCTTGTTCCGGGTCTAAAGCACGAATTAGCTTTTCGCCCAGCAAAAATGCCGCTTGACGGCGTTCGTCGTCGATCTCCTTCAAACGCGGTATGGCGGCATACGCCGCACGCGCACGCTCGTCGCGTAAAGCATAGGCACTTTCGCGAAGCTTTGCATATTCGTAGGTAAGTTCTCGTAAGGTCACAGGCCTACTCCTCGTCTAGCAGATTGATACCCATATTTTCCAGCTCTTCTGCGCTGTATTTACGCTGCGGATAGTCGAGCGCGCGGGGGACATTTCCGTTCGTTTCGCGCTTTTTATTTTCCACCGTTTCCCTGGCTGCGTTTAAAGTCGCCACGCCGTTTTCATGCCACTCGGTAATGAGCTTTCGCATTTTCATAAACGGGGAGGATGCGTTTAAAGCGCAGTCCGCAGCAAACAAAATGAGCTCTGCATCCATATGGAAGTTCGTATGCCAGCGCTCAATCTGGTCAATCTGATCGCCCGTCGGGCCGCGCTTGAGCCCCGCGCGGGAAAACGCCAATCTTGCAAGCTCCGTAACCGCTGCGCGCGCGCGCATTTGCTCTTGCGCATCCTGTACGGTAAGGGTTCCGCCGCTTCTCCAGCCCTCTAAAATTGCGTTGAGGTATTTAAATGACGGTTTCGTTGCCCCCGTCATTTCTGCACAGGCGGCGAGTATGGCGTTTTCGTCAAATCCCCATTCGCTTGTCCAGATCTTGTAGAGCTTTAACTCATCCTCGGTAGGCCGCCTGCCTGCGCGCCAGCGCTTCAAGAGCTTTTGCGCGCCACCGTTTATTTCATCAAATTGGGATAGATACTCATCCGCGGCCTCGGCAGTTAAAATACCCTCATCCGCCCAGGAGCGTGCCACGGCATCCATATACTTAATGCTCACGCGAACACCCTTTTGCACGATGCAATGGTTTACAAGAAGCAGTACCGCTGCTTCGGTAAAACCGAACACCTCAAGCCAATCGTAAACACGGCTCAGTTCCGGGCCTGTGAGCATACGTGCGCCAAGCACACTTTGTATGCTTAAGAGAAGCTCGCTGTAGCGGCGTGTGAGTGCAGCGCTGTCGCTTGCGCCCGAGGTGTGCGCATGTTCGATGTTTTTGTATTCTACAACCAGCGGTTCCGACGAAACGACCGTAACAAAACCTTTCGTCTGCCAGTATAAAAATGCTTCAGCAAGCTCTTTGTCGCTCATTTGAAGCGCCGAGCCCGCCTCCTCCATCAACAGCGCGCGATGATAGCAAAGCGCAAGCCCGTAAAGATATGCCTTCACATATCCTTCCGGTGCCTGCGGCATATATTCAAGAAGAAAAAGGTTTTCGACAGGCGTGCTTAAAAAAAGCGCCGACTCGCGATTAAACAGAAACTGCAT
>JAEWZS010000210.1 GCA_023458355.1 Bacillota bacterium | reverse complement strand
CTCGTGTGTTTGGGTGCAGCCATGGCCATGATGACGGGTGAATACATCTCCTACCAGACCGGGAACAGTGACCCTGCGCGCATCGCTGCGCAGGTAGTGAGCGGCATAGGGTTTATCGGCGCGGGTACCATTATGGCAACGGGTTACCACCGCGTAAAAGGCATTACAACCGCCGCAGGGCTTTGGCTTTGCGCCTGCCTTGGGCTCGCCATCGGCATAGGCTTTTACGGCGGAGCATTGTTAATGCTCATCATAACGCTTATCACCATGCTTGTTGGTGAAAAGCTTCAAAAAAGCTACCTCGCGCGCGGTAACCGCATGCGCATCTACGCGCTTTTAAGCGATGAAAACAGCCTTAGCGAATTTTTAAACTTCCTCAAACAGAACGATATTACAATTAGCGATTTTGAACATCTCAACCCCATCGGCAAAAGCGTGAGTGCTACGATTGTACTAAAGCTCCACGCCAAGCACGCGCACCAGGAAACGCTCGAGCTTTTATCCACGAGCCCGGGGGTCGCGTTTTTGGAACAGGTATAATACCCTGTAGAGCGGCATGCCCACATGCCGCCGAACCAACCATGTAAATTCCCTCGGCGGGATGTGGGCATTCCGCCCTACACGACAAAATGTTGCATTACGACTTTAGAAATGCTGCCTGACCGTAGTTGGTCATATTGTTGATAAATTCGGCAATCTGCTCCGGGGTCTCTTTCATATCGCCGCGCAGCCACTTCTCGATAATGGCGATGCTGCCGCTTGCGGTGAACACATACATCATTTCAAGCACCTCATAGGAGGTGCCTTTTTTTCGCTTATCCCACTCGGCAATGCTTTGCGTGCGGGCAATGTTGAGCACGCGTCCCATAAACGCCTTTCGCCGTGCTCGGAGATGATGATTTTACATAGCTCCCCGTTGTCCGCAATAGCACGGCAGATCTCCGTTAATAGCCTGACAACCGTTTCTCTGCCGGAAATCTTCTCGATTGAATGGCGTATCTCCAAATACAACTCGTCTTGGATTTGGGAGAGTAAATCGATGGGGCTTGCGTAATGCACGTAAAACGTGTTGCGGTTTATATCCGCCGTACGGCAAATGTCGGTGACGGTGATTTTGCCTATGGGCTTTTCCTCCATGAGCTCCAAAAGGCTTTGTTTGAGCACCATTTTTGTATACTTTACCCTGCGGTCAATTTTTTCTTCCATGGTTACCCCTTCCTTTTATTGAATTGTTATCCTTCCGGCTCAAGCGAATTACAGAAATCTTGCGCTTTTCCCGACAATTTGCATGCTGTTTGCCCGGCTACGTGCAGCAGATAACGAACTGACTGTTGTTTATCTCTCATTTCGTTATTATAATATAACTGTGTTCGTATTACAATAGTCTGTTCGTAATTATGGCAGTATTGTGAACACCGAATAAGAATGGATGCGCGTTTGCAGATACTATCTCTGTAAGCAAGCTACGGGTTCATGGCCGAGGAGGGAAAACGATATGGAAAAAATCATTTACATCGTAACGGGTGCTGCGGGGCATTTGGGCAGCTATGTTGTCGATGCGCTTATAAAACGAGGCGATACGGTACGGGCATTCTTGCTTCAAAACGAAGAGATTCCGGATTTCGTGGCGTATGACACGCGTCTTTTAAGCGTGTATCGCGGTAATGTATGCGACAGGGCGTCACTCGACCCGCTTTTTGAAAATGACGATGATGCACAGTTTGTGCTGATCCACTGCGCGGGCATTATAAGCATCAGCGAAAAAAAAGACCCACGCATCTACGGGGTGAACGTCGGCGGTACAAAAAACATCGTGGATGCGTGCATTGCACTTAGTGTGAAGCGGCTCGTTTATGTAAGCTCCGTGCATGCCATTCCCCTGCTGCCCGATGGGCAGATGATGGGCGAAGTTTTAGAGTTCAGCCCCGAGAGCGTGCACGGGCAATACGCGAAAACAAAAGCAGAGGCAACACAGCACGTGCTTAACGCGGCGAAAACCGATCTTGATGCCGTAGTTGTGCACCCTGCGGGCATCATAGGCCCGAATGGGCAAGATACGGGCAACATCCCTTCCATGCTTAAAAAGCTCGTGCGAGGCCGTTTTAAAATCGCCATACGCGGCGGGTTCGACTTTGTGGATGTACGCGACGTGGCAGAAGGGATTCTTCTTGCAGCGCAAAAGGGCCGACGCGGTGAATGCTACATACTCTCCAACCGCTTTATCGACCTCAAGGAGTTTTTCAACACCTTCTCGGACGTGGCAGGCCTTAAACGCCTAAAGCTTTATCTGCCGCTGTTCGTGGCAAAGGCAGCTGCGCCGTTTGAGGAGCTTTACTATGCGCTCACCAAAAAAACACCCGTTTTTACCCGCTACTCCATGATGACACTATCCAAAAACGCACTCTATTCGCACGAAAAAGCGACACGCGAGCTAGGCTACAGCACGCGAAACTTCAAGGACACCATGCGTGATATCGCGGCGTGGTTAAAGCGGAAGCAGCATCGGACTTGATGGTACGGCGGGAGGCGTGATGAAAATCATGCCGCCTTGTTTGGCCTTCGGGCCGTCCGGGAGGCCGGCCCCGACATTTGTGATGTCATACCGCGTAGGGGCGGATACTATCCGCCCGCGTAAATCAGAGCACACAAAAAGGGGTACGGTTTCAACTGAAACCGTACCCCTTTATCAAAAACCAATCACAAAACCTCTTTTGTCGCCGCCATATCTACCCCCGTGCCGCCGACGTTTGCTTTTATAACGTCGCCGATTTGGATGGGTGCATGCACGGTAACATTTCTTAAATCTCGCACCACGTCAAATATTTTGGATTTGGGCACATCGGTTTTCGTTTTACACGAAACCGTTCGTTCTCCGTTTTTCGCACCCGTCACCTTGACAATACTCGTGACCGTACGGGTTGGGTTTACGACCTCCTTGCGGGCGTAAACATCGCCCTTGCGGCAGGTGAAGCCCATTACTTTTTCTACTTCGCCCTCATCGTTTAGCGTTACCGTCATGGGACAACCTAATGGGCAGCCGATGCAGATGAGTTTTCTTTCTTCCATTTTTGTGATCTATGCCTCCTCCACCGTAACAGTGATGCCGGTTAGATCCGGCCGCTCGAGGAACCATCGTTTCTCTAAGGTTACCTCCTCCATCTCGCCCGGGGCAAGTATGGGACGTTTGCGATGGATGAGGCGTTCAGAATCAAAATACACGCTCACAAAATGGTTGCGATACTCCTTCCCTACGCGAAAGCGCACCGTGAGCTTATCGTCCATAAGAGCTTGGTCAATACAATACGGCACGGTGTAGCGCACACCGTTTTTGCCCGCTATGGGTACTTCGTGACGCTCTTTCTCTATCATGCCCGAAGCGATGTACCGCGCAGCGTTTCTACCTGCTGCCGCGGCTTCCTCGGATACATAATCTACGAGATCATGCACATGCAATACATTCCCTGCCGCAAATACACCGGGTATTGAGCTTTCGAGGCTCTCGTTCACAACAGGACCATTTGTTACGGGGTTTATGCTTACTCCCATTTCGCGGCTCAACTCGTTTTCAGGAATTAGCCCCACCGAAAGAAGAAGCGTATCGCAGGTATAATGTTCTTCGGTTCCTAGAATAGGCTTTAGGTTTTCGTCAACCGCAGCGATGGTAACTCCCGTCACGCGCTCCTTGCCTTCAATATCGATAATCGTATGGCTAAGCTTCAAAGGAATATCGTAATCGTCAAGGCATTGCACGATGTTGCGCTTAAGGCCGCCCGAAAAGGGCATAATCTCCGCCACGACCTTTACTTTTGCACCCTCGAGCGTCATGCGCCGTGCCATGATAAGGCCTATATCGCCCGAGCCTAAAATGACCACCTCGCGGCCGGGCATGAACCCCTCTAAATTTACAAGGCGCTGTGCGGTACCCGCAGCATA
>JAEWZS010000209.1 GCA_023458355.1 Bacillota bacterium | reverse complement strand
GATCTGCTGTTTACGCATCACAATGTGAAAAGCTCGTTGTCACTTTGGCGGCGGGTACGAAAAATGCTCTTATTGATGGTGGAGCAAACTTTTATTATACCGACATAGTGGAACAAGAGCCAAACGGTGCACTTTTTTCTAAGGATGATCTTACAATCAACGGCGAAGGCAGCCTCTCTATAACTGCAAGCTTCAAAAACGGCATTTCCACAAAGGACAATCTTCTTATACTAAGCGGCGAAGTTTTGGTAAACGCTGCCGATAACGCTCTGTACGGCAAGGACTCCGTAGCCGTGCTCGGCGGCAAGTTACAGCTTGTTGCGGGTGGCGACGGGATTAAAACCAATACGCTTGACGATCCGTCGCGCGGTTTCATATTGCTTTCGGGCGGCGATATTTCTATTACCTCCGATTACGATGGGGTGCAGGCGGATACCGCGCTCGAGGTCACGGGAGCCACGTTAAAGGTGACTGCAGGCGGAGGTGTTAAAGGGCATGAAACCGTTCCGGAAGTCGGTTCTGAGGGACTCAAATCAAACGGCAGCCTTTCTGTTACAAATGGCGAGGTAACGGTAGCAAGTACGGGGGATTGTCTGCGCGCTAACGGTGACATGCTCTTGGCCGGCGGCTCACTTTCGCTTTCAACGCTTGGCAATGCTGCGCAAAGCGGCGGTCTTCTCTCGGTCACGGGCGGCAGCATTTCAGTAACGCAATCCTTCGAGGGGTTCGAGGGTATTTCCGTTAACATATCGGATGGTTTTATCGACATAAACGCGGAAGACGACGCCATCAATGCCTCGGGCGGTGCGGACGGTGTAGATAAGGACGGTGCGGTCGACTGCTATGTCAACATCACCGGAGGCGATATCCGCTTTATTGCGCATGGCGACGGTGTGGACTCTAACGGTGCTATTACTATGTCGGGCGGTACTTTGCACGCTTTTATCAGTTCTACACCCGAAAATGGTGCGATGGACTGTGACGGTGCGCTCACGGTTACGGGCGGCATTCTGATTTACGGCGGCACGGGTGCAGGTAAAACGCCGGATGATACATCGGCGCAAAGCTATGTGCATTTGGAACAAGCTCTCGCGGCGGGTGCGGCACTTGAGGTTAAGAAGGATGGTGTGGAGCTTTTAGGTATGAATCTGCCCGTTAAATGCACATACCTTGTGATTTCCATGCCAGAAATAACCCTGGGTAAAAAATACGAGTTCTACAGCGGATTTACGCTAATTCATGAGGTTGAAGCCGGTACAGGCGGCGAATTTCTGGGAGGTAGGGGTAAAGGAAACTGACGACATAAAGCGCAAATATTGTCAAAAAACTACAAAAACTACTTTCTATTTTGGAAAAACTTGCTATACTTAAAATGGGTGGTTACCCTTACTTTACTAAGAGACCTAAGTGATAAATTTACGCCTACTACCGCCGTACTCCATTTTGTCCGAAAATAAATATGAAAGCGAATGTCGCAGCCGTTTGGGGGGAAACCATGGGCCATCTCGCTATATTTTCCGCGCTTTATTTGATTGTCGCGTCACTCAGTCCGGTTATGGGCGCGTATGTGCTTCGTCTTCATAAAGAGGAGACTACGAATCGAATCTTTTTTTTAGCATGCCTTTGTCTCATGCTGTGGGCATTGGGCTTTTCCGTGATTGTTGCAGCACCCGATGAAAAGACAGCCGCCCTATGGATGCGTATATCCGCTGTAGGCATCGAGATAGTATACAGTGTTATGGTGCATTTCACACTTCTTCTAACGGGGCACGAGAAGCTTCTTAAGAAAAAATGGATTTATCCGCTGATGTATCTGCCCGCCGTTTTTTGTTTGTATGCATTTGCCATTTCTCCAAGCCTTACAAGCCAAATGTTCCGCTTTTCCTATACCGAGGGGGGGTGGTTAAGAAACACCCCTTCCACGGTATTTGACACGATATTTAAGGTGTATTACATCGCCGCGTTTGTGACGACGATACTCCTAATTTGGTTCTGGCAGCGTAAGTCAAAAAAAGAGGATGTTAAAAAGCAAGCCCGGCTTTTAATCTCTTCGTTTGTGGGCGCCATCGTTTTAGGCACATTTACGGATATCATCAACAACTACATGATCCACCTACCGATACCGCAGATCGCACCGGTGTTTTTTGTGCTGCCCATCGGCGCGATTTTCTATTGCTTCAGAAAGTACCATATGATGAGGAGCACAATACCCGGCGATGAGGAGCTTATTTTAAGCGATGAGCGGCGCGTGAATGTGTTTCGAATCGCATCCGCGGGATTAATCGCGGGCGGCGTGGTGCTTTTCGTGATCCAATATTTCTGGTGGACGGCAAGTAACCCCGTTTTGACGATTGCTGCAAGTTTGCTGCTCATGGCACTAGGCGTAATCTCAGCCTATGTACAGCGTACGCGCAAAGGTGTTTTCAATCTTGAGATACTTCTCATTTTAACCTCCATGATCGTTACGCCTATATTGACCATCAACATGGTACCCATGGGAGGCTCCGCTATATGGGCGTTTCCTGTGATCATGATAGTTTGCGCGCTTGTATTTAGCTCCCGCGATATGCTCTTTTCGACATCGATTACCGTCTTGTTCAGTCAAATCTACCTTTTGGCGGTTATGCCTTCGGTGGAGGTTACAATCAACTATCGCACCTATGTAAGCCGCATCGTCATCTTACTTTTCATCATGACGATCGCGTTTTTTGTGCATAGGATCTATACCGAGCGCTTGAAGGAAAACGCTGCACAATCGCGAACGCAGAGCCTCGTCAGCGGTATTGCTTCAAAATTTTTCCTCTCAGGCAATGAGGATGCGCCCGAGCACATGACAGCTCTTCTCGAGGAGCTTTTAGAGTTTTTTAAAGCGGACACGGCTTTCATCTGCCCGGTGGAAAATGATTGTGCGGACATCATAAGCACGCACCAGTGTACACTAAACGGTACGGAGATGACGCCGCAGCATATAATGCTGTGCATGGAACGATGGGATAAGTACCTAAACGAAACCGAAGCACAATTTATTTCGGAACAAAACGAGAAAAAACATGCCCGGCGGGGGAAAAAGCTAAAAAGCACCCCTTGGGTATTCGTGCCCATCTATGAAGACGGCAGGCCTGTAGCGTTTATTTACATCGAAACTTCTCGTACCTACAACGTGTGGACCAAGGAGCAAATTATAGCGGTTCCCGTCGTTTCACGCATTGTTTCGGATTCACTTGAGAAGCTGCGGTCTGAAAATCGCATCAAATACATGGCGTATTACGACAGTCTCACCGCTCTTCCCAACCGCCAGCTTTTCCACGACCGCGCCGAGCAGGCCATCCATCTTGCCCGGCGTACAGGCAGCGTGCTCGGATTCATGTTTTTAGATCTCGACTTCTTTAAGTCCATCAACGATACCATCGGGCACAGCAATGGCGATAAACTTCTTAGAATACTCGGTCAAAAACTTGCAGACTGCCTTCGAAAGTCCGATACGGTGGCGCGGTTTGGCGGCGACGAGTTTTTGGTGATGCTTAACTCCATTCAAGATGTTGAGGATATTGTAAAAGTGGCCGATAAAATCATGGCCATGTTTCAGGAATCCATATACCTTAAGGGGCAGGAAGTGTTTGTCACCGCGAGTGCGGGCATATCGGTGTTCCCCGTGGACGGCGACGATGTGCAGACGCTTATCAAGCATGCGGATGTTGCTATGTATACGGCCAAGGAGAAGGGGAAAAACCGCTACGAGTTCTGTTCCGGTAACATGAAGGAGCGATTAAAGTACCGTGTTAACCTCTCCAACCACCTCTGCCGCGTGCTCGACCGCGGGGAGCTTCAGGTGTATTACCAGCCGCAGATCCACTTAAACAGCGATAAGATCGTCGGTTTTGAGGCGCTTCTTCGCTGGCAGCATCCAGAGTATGGGCTTCTTTCTCCCGCAGAATTCATTCCCCTTGCGGAGCAGACCGGGCTTATCAACCCCATAGGTGCCTGGGTGCTCGAAACCGCGTGCTTGCAGGCTGCTAATTGGACCAGAAGCGGGTATGGTGATTTACGGGTGGCGGTGAACATTTCCGTAGTGCAGCTTAGAAACTCAAAATTTGTGCGTACGGTGGCGGAAATTCTTCGAAAAACCTGCGTCAACCCCGCTCAAATCGAGCTTGAGATTTCAGAAAGCACCATGATGCACGAGCCCGATTATATTATCCGCGTCCTCAACGATTTGAAGGCACTTGGCGTTAGCATCTCTATTGATGATTTCGGCATCGAGTATTCTTCGTTAAACCGCCTCAAGCTTTTGCCCGTAGACAGGCTTAAAATGGATATCCAGTTCGTGCGCGGCATCAATAAAGGCGAAAAGGATCAGGCGATCACGACGCTCATCATGAACCTTGCCAAAAACATGGATGTGAAGCTCATCGCCGAGGGTGTTGAAAACAGCTCCCAACTCGACTTTTTAAAGGACGGCATGTGCGATGAGGCGCAAGGCTATTTCTACTATAAGCCCATGCCGGCAGCGGATGCGGAAGAGATTTTAAAAAAATAAAAAGTAATGGGCGGCAATAGCCGTCCATTATTTGATAAACAACATCTCCAAATTCTCGACACTTAACACCTTGCCGAACCTGCCATCCCATAGTTTGTTGTGGTATTCGACGGAGCGTTCTGCGCTCATAAGTGGTGCATCAAAATCGCCGGCGGTGTGACCGTTTTTTAGGATCAACATTTCAAAGCCATGCTCAAAACCTGCCTGCACGGTAGCGTTGATGCAAAATCCCGTTTCCATCCCTGCTAGGATTATGGTTTCTATACCCTTTTCACGAAGGTGCTCCTTCAACCCGGTTTGATAAAAGGAGCTGGAGCGGTGTTTATCAAAAATCTTTTCGCCGGTAATGGGTGCAACTTCATGATAAATTTGCCACGGTTCGGTGTCCTTTTTAAGGACGCCGTTTTTACTTTCGTGGCGTACATAGATGACCTCAATGCCCTTTGTGCGGCAAAATACAAGAAACCGTTTGATGGTATCCAGCATTTCGCGCTTAAAATAGCTTACCTCCTCGATTAGGAGGTTTT
>JAEWZS010000208.1 GCA_023458355.1 Bacillota bacterium | reverse complement strand
GAATTATTCTCTATCCTCCATCCTCCGGTTGCTGAGTCGGCTTGACAGGCACGAGGTAGGGTCTGTGGAAACGATACTTAATACGCCCGGTGATAACGAAGATATTATTTCGGTTTGCGACCGGCTGATTTTATCGCTTCAAAGTACCGCGTCTGATGCGGTGCAGCTTGTAAACATGCTTCAACGCATGAAAGAAAACTTTTTAACCCTCCATTAATACACCAACCTTCTTTTCTTTGTTATGCTGTGCTCAAAATGAAAAGGAGATAAATATTATATGCAAAGCTACAAAAAGAAAGCAGCGCTGTTCCTCATAAGTCAGGGCATTACGCTATTTGGCTCGTCGCTCGTACAGTTTGCGATAATCTGGTATGTAACGCTTAAAACATCGTCCGGAGTGTGGGTGTCGGCGCTTACCGTGGCTGCGTATGTACCGCAGTTCATCATTTCCTTTATCTCGGGTGTCCTCGCAGATAGGTACTCCCGGAAAATGCTCATTATCCTTGCCGACAGCGTGATTGCTCTTGCTACGCTTGCGCTCGCGCTTCTCATCCCGCATATTGGAGAGGGAACGCCGCTATTGCTGGCACTGGTCGCGATTTCCGTCGTGCGCTCACTCGGCACAGGTATACAGACGCCCGCCGTCAATGCAATGATTCCGCAGCTTGTCCCGGAAGATAAGCTGATGAAATTCAACGGTGTAAATTCCACAATTCAATCGCTGGTGCAGTTTGCGGCTCCGGCTGCGGCGGGTGCGATATTATCCTTCGGAACGCTTCAAGGGACATTAATGATCGATATTGCAACCGCAATCGTCGGCATTTGCGTCCTTTTTGCCGTTACTGTTCCGTTTACAAAGTCCGAGACAACATCCTCTATGCTTTCCGATATGAAAGAAGGTGTCAAGTATGCCGTGAAAGAAAGCTTTGTCGGACCTCTGCTCCTGATTTTCGGCTTGTTTATCTTCCTTTGCGTACCGGCAGGTTTTCTCGCAACGCTTTTTGTCAGCCGTTATTTCGGGGATACCTACTGGCATCTGACGTTCGTTGAGGTCATCGGATTTATCGGTATGGCGGCTGGTGGTCTGCTTATAGGCACATGGGGTGGCTTTAAGAACCACGTAAAAACACTCGCTGTCGGCATGACGGCCTTTGGTGCGCTGGCAGTCTGCATGGGCGCAGTTGATCATTTCGTTGTTTATCTCGTCCTCATGGCAATATACGGAATTGCGCTGACAATGGTGCAGACAGCTTCCACCACGCTCCTGCAGGAAAACACAGCACCGGAAATGCAAGGCAGAATATTCGGCTTGTTTGGAGCGATGTTTTCCGGTTTCTTACCATTGGGCATGGTGGTATTCGGACCGTTGGCGGATGTGGTTTCCATGCGCTTACTTATGGTCGTTTCCGGCGCGTTGCTGCTTATCATGGCGGCAGCTATTGTACTAAGCAGAAACTTTTTTCTGCATGGACAAGCAAATACGCAGGTACCGGAAGATACGGGTGTAAAGAGTGAAGTTAACACCGATTGATGTAAAGGTGTCGGACGTGTAGGGTTCAGGCTTCGCCTGACGCAGGTCGGCCTGGCACGAAATCCCTGCAGTTTCCATAGGCAGGAAACAGATAGATAGTGTTGTGTAATAAACGTATGCGCCTTATTTATTTGCTTGTGCAAGTAAATAAGGCGATGCGTTTTTTCGTTATTTTAAGTTAAATGAAATATATCTTAATATTTTATTGGATTATGAATTTGTGTTTACATATAATTAGGAGTATGATAAATTTTCTTAAAGGAGGTATAAAGATGGATGTGATTGATTATGCCATTCTAAATGAACTTAAGGAAAACGGAAGAGCCACTGCCTCAGAAATCAGCAGAAAAGTGAACCTTTCTATTCCCGCTGTTGCTGAGCGGATTAGAAAATTGGAACAAGCAGAGGTAATTCAACAATATACGATTAGAATAAATCGAAGCAAAATACAGAAACACATTTTAGCATTTATCTTTGTTAATATAGATAAAACAGAAGATATTGACAGCTTTAGAAATGCGATTGTACAACATAATTGTGTCTTAGAATGTCATCACGTTGCGGGTACTTATGACTACTTACTAAAAGTTATCGTTGAAGATACGCATGCACTGGAAAACTTCTTAACAAAGACACTAAAGAAAATTCATGGTGTTTCAAGCTCGAACACCATTATTACACTTGTAACTTTGAAGGAAGAAATCAATTTTTAGAGAGTTAACGATATGGTTTTACATGGATTTAGATTTGGAATGCTATTACAACTTGCCGTTGGGCCGATGTGCTTGATGGTGTTTAACACATCCACTACATACGGGTTTGCTTACGGCATGCATCTTGTTCTTGCAATTGCCCTTATTGATGCTTTTTATATTGCATTATCCTGTGTTGGAGTTGCCGCTATCATCAATAGAGTAAAGGTAAAGGCCGCTATAAAACTGGTAGGATGTTTGGTGTTGGTTTTGTTTGGGGCAAACACAATATCGGGTGTTTTTGAATTATCTTTTCTACCCGACATTGCGCTTTTCTCCAACGCATCAAATGAGAACCTATTTGTTCAGGGATTGCTGCTTACGGCATCAAATCCTTTGACCATTATTTTTTGGAGCGGGATGTTTTCCACACAAATGATAGAAAACAAGTGGAACAAAAAACAGCTTTTTTTCTTCGCTGTAGGTTGTGTTATGGCTACGATAACTTTCTTAACGGTTATCGCATTTCTGGGAAGTATACTAAGCGGCTTTTTACCTCAGGTTATTGTGCAATTCCTGAATGTGGCTGTCGGTATTGTTCTGATATTCTTTGGAATAAGACTTCTATGTAAAAAGGATAAAGACCAAGCAACTGCCTAATAACCTACTAAAAAAAGTAGAGGCCTGCCAGACGGCATATCAAAAGTCGAGATTTTACCTTCGCCGTTGCGGTTTCAAGTCCCTTATGAATGAAAGACCAACTTATAAGGGCATCCCTTCGGGATGCCGCGGTCGATGGGACTTATTCGCGTCATATCAGCCACGCGAGCTTGCCGTCCCGACTGCGCTCTTGGGCTTATTCCGCGAATCCGGCCTCTAAAATCGCTTCGTTGTCGCGATTTTGCCGCTTCGCGGCCGCGTCTTCAAGTCCCTTCGAACGCATAGGCCAAACAAAAAACATCCGTTACATGCTCCTTTTGTTTGGTTACAGTTCGTTCCACAATGTCGGCAACGATGGCATGCTCCGAAGCGGTCATGGGTTGAAAATCGGCCATGTAGCTCAATCCTCATAAGACATGATCTTCATGTATTTTCGCAGAGCAAACTCGCCGTCATGCGGCATGCCGCAATAGCCTTCGGACATACGCGCTCCGCTTGTGATGCGCGCGACGCCTGTCTTTGCCAATATGGTTTCGAGGTCTTTTTTGTCGCGCTCGTCGCAGACAAGCGCCGTTGTTTGAAGATGGTTTTTGTATGCGGTGAGCTCCGCCAAAAGTCTTTCTCGCGGAAGCGGCCGTACCCAACAGTTTCGAAACATATACGACGGCGTAAGTAAGCTGTCGTCATACACGATCACGCTACAGTGCTCTGTGGAAAAAACACGCTTTTTGCACGCCGCGGATTCCAGCCTTTCCGTATACAGCTCAAGCGTTTTTTGCGCCGTCAAATACGGGTCGTTTTTGCCGGGCATTGCGCACGCCGTGCGCTCCAGAATTTGCATAAACCGCTCCGCAAACCGCAGAACCTCGTCAAAGTCGTCCGTATTGACAAATATCCCCTGGCACGAATTGCAAAACAGCTGGTCGGTATCGCAAATGTTATACGCGATCCCTTCCAAATCAGCCTCCGCGATGCTCCCGGAAACATATGCAAAGCTGATCTTATGCCCCCATTCAATAATGCGCGTATCCGGGCTTGTTGTGCTTCTTACCGCTGAGACCGCAGCGTCCCCGCCCCAAACGACAATCGCGTCCGCAGCGTGCATCAGTTTCTTCATGGCTTTCGTATCGTGCGAGGGACAGTCGATCACAAAAACATACCATGCGATAAGCGGCTCGATTTTGATTAGCTCCCGCAGGATGGAGACGGACAAAATATCGTCGTTCCCCGGTAGCTTCAAAATGTTGATGTTGCCCGTCAGCAAGCCTTCTATCACACTGAAAACAGGCAGCGCGTCGACGTTTCCGGCTGCAATATGCAGAAGCACGCCGAGGGGCTTCCATTCCAGCCGCACGGATACCTTCTCACCATACGGTAAGAAGCTTTCCAAAGGCGCTCCGAATTCTGCTTCCATCCTGGCTTCCAAGTATTCTTTGGAGATCATCCTCTTGACCAGTTGCAGCTCTTTGCGCGCTTTTTCATCACTCATTCCAAGCTGAATCAGTAGCGGCAGATGCTCACGCTCATTCAAGTTTCTGGAAAGCACATCGCAAGCGCTGATTACCACGGGAGCGGACAGCGGTTCTTTTTGGCGCGCTTCGAGGATCAGAGCATCGATCCTGTTGAGCTCCGTGCGGCTTTCTGTATCCTTCATTAATTTACCCAAAATCAAATTCATTGCACGCCTCCCTGCGCCAGTTCTAGCGCGTCTGTCGTACAGGTCTTAATCTGGCTTATGCCGGCCCTGCCTTTTAACTCAAAATAGCCGGTGCGGATTCCGCAGCCGCAGTCACTTCCCTTGTGCAGTATCGCAAGGTCGTCCGTTACCACACTTGTGAGCGGCATGCTCGATACCAGTGGGGACACAAAGCTCAGCAGCCCTAAGCTTCCCGTCGGAACAGGGTCAAGTGTTTTTACATCCCGAATAATCACCCTGCTATAAACGGGAACGTGGAAATGCCCGTTTTTGCATTTTACATAGGGTAGCGGATGCTCCACGGCGCTGTAAAATTCAAAACAGTTGTGTTTTTCGATGCCCAAGGTATCGTATATGAGCTCAAAAAACAGGTCTCGGTCCATTTCCTCGTCGGAAAACTGCTTCCATCCTCCGCCCAAAAGCACTTTTGATCGGCTGTTTAATTTAAAGGAAAGATTGTTCTCCTTGAGCATTTTAAGCAGAAAAAACATATACGAGGGGAACCCCACAAACCGCACCGGCAGCATGCATTTGGCATACCGGAGTAAAGCTTTTTTTACCCCGTCGATGTTCAACTCGTATCCCGTTCCGGTATCTTTCAGCGCATATTCCCTATGAAGCGCAGGCGCAAATTTGGTTGTGCCATAAGCCGT